>JBHIDD010000165.1:0-6229 GCA_046759925.1 Kiloniellaceae bacterium | reverse complement strand
TCAGGGCGAGGTTTTCATGCTGAGCTTGTCGAAGCATCTTGGTGTCTTCGTGGTGGAGAATCCGCGGCTGCCAAAGGGTATCTTCTGTCGGAGTCGGAACACTACGCCGCGGCCTTGGCGAGCGCGTCCATGAGCAACCGCACGCCGCGCACCCGCGCGGCCGGGTCGTCCCACCGGCGGCGATAGACCAGCTTGTGGTCGGGCCTGAGCGTGACCTTGCCGGCCTGCCGTTCGATGAAGCGGATGAGGCCCTCGGGCTTGGCGAAGCGGTCCTGGTGGAACGAAATCACCGCGCCCTTGGGCCCGGCGTCCACCTTCTCGACGCCGGCGTCCCGGCAGGCCCGCTTGATCGCCACGATCTGCAGCAGGTTCTCGACCTCCTCGGGCAGCGGCCCGAAGCGGTCGATGAGCTCGGCGGCGAAGGCCTCGATCTCCGCCTTGTCGACGAGGCCCGAGAGCCGCCGGTAGAGGCCGAGCCGCACGCCCAGGTCGGCGACGTAGCGCTCCGGGATCAGAACCGAGGTGCCGATGCTGATCTGCGGCGTGAAGGCCTCGGCCGCCTTGGCCGGGGCGGCGCCGCCGCCGCGCGCCGCCGCCACCGCCGCCTCCAGCATCTGCTGGTAGAGCTCGATGCCGACCTCGCGGATGTGGCCCGACTGCGCCTCGCCCAGCAGGTTGCCGGCGCCGCGGATGTCGAGATCGTGGCTGGCCAGGGTGAAGCCGGCGCCGAGCGTATCCAGGGTCTGCATGACGTGCAGGCGCTGCTCCGCCGCCGGGTTCAAATGCCGCCCGGGCGGCAGCGTGAGATAGGCGTAGCCGCGCACCTTGGCGCGGCCGATCCGGCCGCGCAGCTGATAGAGCTGCGCCAGGCCGAACATGTCGGCGCGGTGCACCACGAGGGTGTTCGCGCTCGGGATGTCGAGGCCGGATTCGACGATGTTGGTCGAGAGCAGCACGTCGCATCGGCCGTCGTAGAAGGCGGCCATCACGGCCTCGAGCGCGCGCGCGCCCATGCGGCCGTGGGCGATTCCCAGCTTGACCTCGGGGACCAGCTTCTTCAGGCGCGCCTCGAGCCCGGGCAGGTCCTCGATGCGCGGCGCGACATAGAAGCACTGGCCGCCGCGGTAGCGCTCGCGCAGGATGGCCTCGCGCACCACCATGGGATCGTAGGGCAGCACGAAGGTCCGGACCGCCAGGCGGTCGACCGGCGGGGTCGCGATCAGGCTCATCTCCTTGACGCCGGACATGGCCATCTGCAACGTGCGCGGGATCGGGGTCGCGGTGAGGCTGAGCACGTGCACGCTTTCGCGGAGCCGCTTTAAGCGCTCCTTCTGCCCGACGCCGAAGTGCTGTTCCTCGTCGACGATCAGCAGACCCAAGTCGCGAAACGCGACGGAGTTCCCAAGCAACGCATGGGTCCCGATGACGATATCGACTTGGCCGGCCACAAGCCCCGCCTTGGCCTCGGCCGTCCGCCTCGAGCCGACCAGGCGCGAGAGCTGTTCGATCCGGACCGGCAGCCCGGCGAAGCGCTCCGAAAAGGTGCGGAAGTGCTGGCGGACGAGCAGCGTGGTCGGCACGACGACCGCCACCTGCTTGCCGTTCATCACCGCGACGAAGGCGGCGCGCGCGGCCACCTCGGTCTTGCCGAAGCCGACATCGCCGCAGATCAGGCGGTCCATGGGTCGCCCGGCCACCAAGTCCTCGAGGGTGTCGTCGATGGCGCCGAGCTGGTCTTCGGTCTCCGGATAGGGGAAGCGCGCGGCGAACTCGTCGTAGAGGCCGGCGGGCGTCTCCAGCGCCTCGACGGCGCTCATGGCCCGCGCGGCGGCGACCTTGATGAGCTGATCGGCGATCGCCTTGATGCGTTGCCTGACCCGGGCCTTGCGCGCCTGCCAGTGGGCGCCGCCCAGGCGGTCCAGCTCGACGTTCGCGTCCTCCGAGCCGAAGCGCGACAGCACCTCGATGTTCTCGACCGGGACGAAGAGCCGGTCGCCGCCCTGGTAAACGACCTTGAGGCAGTCGTGCAGCGCGCCCGCCACCTCGAGCGCGACCAGCCCCGCGTAGCGGCCGATGCCGTGTTCGACGTGGACCACAAGGTCGCCCGCGTGCAGGGTCGAAACCTCGGTCAGGAAATCCGCCGCGCGGCGCCGCTTGCGCGCCGGGCGGGCGATCCGCTCGCCCAGGATGTCCTGTTCCGAGACGAAGCTGACCTCGGGCGTCACGAAGCCGGTCTCGATCCCCAGGGTAACGAGCCCCACGGTCTCCGGCGCCAGGGCCTGCGCCGCGGCCCAGTTATCGACCGGGACCGGCGCCGGCAGCCCGTGCTCCTCGAGCAGGGCGCCCAGACGGTCGCGGGCGCCGGCGCTGTAGCCGGCGACCAGGACGCGCCGGCCGGCCGCCCGCTCGGCCGCGATGTGCGCCTCCACCGCATCGAAGAGGTTGATGCCGGCCCGGACCTCGGCGAAGTCGCGAGCGCGGCGCCCCTGGGCGTCGAACACGCCGTCGCGCTGCGCCGGCGCCGAGAACGGCGAGAACTGGCCGACGCCACGTTCGGCAAGGCGCGCGTCCCACTCCGCCTCCGTCAGATAGAGTCGCTCGGGCGCCAGCGGCTTGTAATGCCAACCGCCCGGCGCGCCCTCCAGGCTCTTGCGCGCGCCGTAGTAGTCGGCGGTGGTCTCGAGCCGCGCGTCGCGGGCCGCCTCGGCCTGATGGTCGAGCGTGACCGCGGCCCCGGGCAGATAATCGAAAAGCGTCTCCATCGCGTCGTAGAACAGCGGCAGCCAGTGCTCCATGCCCGGATGGATCCGGCTCGCGCTGACCGCCTCGTACAGCGGGTCCTCCGCGCGCACCGCGCCGAAGGCCTCGCGGTAGCCGCTCCGGAAGCGCTCGATCGACTCAGGCTCCAGGATGACCTCGCTCACCGGCTTGAGGCTGAAGGCCTCGACCCTGCCGGTGGTGCGCTGGGTGAGCGGATCGAAGCTGCGGATGCTCTCCAGTTCGTCGCCGAAGAAGTCGAGGCGCAGCGGCTGCGCCGCGCCCGGCGAAAAGACATCCACGATGCCGCCGCGCAGGGCGAATTCGCCCGGCTCGCCCACCGTCTCGGCCCGGACATAGCCGTTGCGGGCAAAGTATCCGGTAAGCGCTTCCGGCTCGAGCCGCGTCCCGGCCCGGCCCCGGAGCACCCGCCCGGCGAAGACCTTGCGCGGCGGCAGCCGTTGCAGAAGAGCGTTCACCGTGGTGATCACGACCCGGCCGGGCGCCGCGGCGGCGCCCTCGATCAGGCGCGTGAGCGTCTCTATACGCTGGGCCACGATGTCGCGGTGCGGGCCGACCCGGTCGTAGGGCAGGCAGTCCCACGCCGGGAAGGTGAGCACCTCCGCCTCCGGCGCGAAGAAGCGCACGGCGTCCGCCGCGCGCGCCATGCGGGCATCGTCGCGCGCGACGTGCAGGACCGGCACCCGATCGGATAACAGCTCCGCGAGCACCTGGGCATCCCGGCCCTCGGGCGCGCTGGCGATCAACAGGCGGCCGGGCCGCAAGAGTATTTCTTGTAACGAAGTCAAGGTATTGAAGTTTCGGACTTAAGACTATGCTGAAAGCAAATCATGGGGCCGATCAAGCGGCGCGGGACGACTCTCGCCGCCGCGGCTCAAACCTGGGGGAGGTCGCCCGCATCGGGCGGGTCCGGCCGCCGACGACGGCCTGCCGGCTCGTACCGGAATTCGCGCAGCCGGCGCATGACGTCGTGATCGAAGTCCGGCGGCGGGGCGCGGCGGCCGGCCAGCCAAGCGAAGATTACCGGTTCGGGCACCTCGAGCAAGGCCTCGAAGCGGGCCAGCTGGGCTTCGGTCATACCATCGAGTTCCCGGTCGGCGAAGCCGCCGAGCAGCAGGTCCAGCTCCTTGGTGCCGCGGTGCCGGCACCGGAACCTGAGACGCTTGCGCCGCACATCCGGGCTTTCGGTCATTTTTAATGCAACCTCCGCAATCCGGCCTAGGGTATAAAGCCTTCCTCCGCCCTTGTCAGCGCCCGACGGCCGGAAGATGCCTTGCGACCCGAGATCCTGTTTCCCCTCTTCGCCCCGGTGACCGCGCTTTCGGGCGTGGGGCCACGCACGGCCAAGCTGTTCGAGAAGCTGGCGGGGGCCCACGTGGTCGACCTGTGCTGGCACCTGCCCAGCGGCCTGATCGACCGCCGCTACGCGCCCAAGGTCGCCGCGGCCGAACCCGGGCGCATCGCGACGCTGACGCTGCGCATCGCCGCGCACCTGCCCCCGCGCAACCCGCGGCAACCCTACCGGGTCGCCTGCTTCGACGACACCGGGGAACTGCACCTGGTGTTTTTCCACGCCCAACCGGACTACCTCGCCAAGGTCCTGCCGGAAGGCGAGCTCCGGGTGGTCAGCGGCAAGGTCGAAGTCTTCGGCGGCCGGCTGCAGATGAGCCATCCGGACCATATCGGCCGGCTGGAGGAGCTGGCCAAGCTCAAGACCGTGGAGCCGATCTATCCGCTGACCGCCGGCTTGACCCTGCGGCCCGTCGGCAAGGCCGTCCAGGCGGCGCGCAAGAAGGCGCCGGAGCTGCCGGAATGGCTCGACCCGGCGTTCCGGCGGCGCCGGGGCTGGCCCGCCTGGAAGGCCGCGCTCGCCGCCGCGCACGCCCCGCAAGGCCCCGACGACCTGGCACCGCTGGCGCCGGCGCGGGGCCGGCTGGCCTACGACGAGCTCCTGGCCAATCAGCTCGCCCTTGCCCTGGTTCGGCACCACCAACGCAGCCAGCGCGGCCGTCGTATCCGCGGCGATGGCCGGCTGCGCGGCGCGGTGCTGGCCGCCCTGCCCTTCCGCCCGACCGCGTCCCAGCGTCAGGCGCTCGCCGAGATCACCGCCGACATGGCGCGCGAGTCCCGCATGCTGCGCCTGTTGCAGGGCGACGTCGGCAGCGGCAAGACCGCGGTCGCGGTGCTCGCCATGCTGGCGACGGTCGAGGCCGGCGCCCAGGCCGCGCTCATGGCGCCGACCGAGATCCTGGCCCGGCAGCATCACCAGACCGTCGCGCCGCTGGCCGCCGCCGCGGGGGTCCGGGTCGAGTTGCTCACCGGGCGCGACAAGGGCAAGGCGCGCGAAGCCGCGCTGCGCCGCCTGGCGAGCGGCGAGTCCGGCATCGCCGTCGGCACCCACGCCCTGTTCCAGCAGGACGTGGCGTTCCGCGACCTGGCGCTCGCGGTCATCGACGAGCAGCACCGTTTCGGCGTGCACCAGCGCTTGACCCTGGCCTCCAAGGGCCGCGCGGTGGACATCCTGGTCATGACCGCGACCCCGATCCCGCGGACCCTGGTGCTTACGACCTACGGCGACCTGGAGGTCTCGCGCCTGACCGAGAAACCGGCCGGGCGTCAGCCGATCGACACCCGCGTGCTGCCGATCGCGCGCATGCCGGAAGTGATCGCCGGGATCGAACGGGCGCTCGCCGGCGGCGCCAAGGTCTATTGGGTCTGTCCCCTGGTCGAGGACTCGGAAGCCAGCGACCTGGCCGCCGCGGAAGCGCGCCACGCCGCGCTCACGGCGCGCTTCGGCGCGCGGGTCGGCCTGGTCCACGGCCGCATGAAAGCCACCGACAAGGATAAGGTCATGGCGGCCTTCGCCGAGGGGCCGGTCGATATCCTGGTCGCCACCACCGTGATCGAGGTCGGGATCGACGTGCCGCAGGCCACGATCATGGCGGTCGAACACGCCGAGCGCTTCGGCCTGGCGCAGCTTCACCAGCTGCGCGGGCGCATCGGCCGGGGCGAGGCCAGGTCGACCTGCCTGCTGCTCTATCAGGGCCCCCTGGGCGAGACCGCGCGGGCCCGGATCCGCATCCTGCGCGAGACCGACGACGGCTTCCGCATCGCCGAGGAGGACCTGCGTCTGCGCGGCGCGGGCGAACTGCTTGGCACGCGCCAGAGCGGGTTTCCGGTCTTCCGCCTCGCCGATCTGGCGGTCCACGGCGAGCTGCTGGCCGCCGCGCGGGACGACGCGCGCCTCATCCTGGAACAGGACCCCGCGCTCGAGACCCCGCGGGGCCGGGCGCTCAGGGTCCTGCTCTACCTCTTCGAGCGGGACGCGGCGGTGAAGTTTCTGCGCTCGGGATAGGATTGCGCGAGTCGGACGCCCCGGCCCTCATACTTCGACAGGCTCACCCTTCGACAAGCTCACCCTCCGGCAAGCTCACCCTTCGACAAGCTCACC
>JBHIDD010000164.1:0-6244 GCA_046759925.1 Kiloniellaceae bacterium | reverse complement strand
GGCCCGCCCATAGGCATCTTGCTTGGTTGGATTTCATCGTTCACGACCTCCTGTCCGATAGTCCATGCACTCCAAAACCACTCGTAGATGACACCGCCCGGACACCGCCGCGGCGGCAAAAGTCAACGCGCCCCGCCGCGGGCTGTCCGGTCAGGACCCGACCGGCGCGCTGGCGCCTGCGTCGGGCGTCGTCCATTTGCGAGAAGCGAAATTCCCCAGTACCCTCTCGCCCGCCACCATAATAGCAGAAATTATCCGCCGCGGGTAGCGGACAAGGCCCACCGACGGGCCGACGACTTTGCCGTTTCCCCGGCATTGGCGGCCTGCCGTCGGGGGCCGACCGGCCGGCGATTTCCCCGGTTTTCCGGCCGAACGGCGGCGTTAACCATGACCGGCCGACCCGGCGCTGCCCTGCGGTTCCGGCGCGCCTGAGGGGAGCTGGGCAGGCCGGGCGAAACCTCGAGGTTTCGCCCGGCCGCCGCAAGCGCCCAGCGCGCCCGGCGGGTCGGCCTTTCCGGGAATCGGGTCAACGCCTTTCGTCATATAGTCTTGGCGTGCGTGCCGCTTCGCCAAGCGGCGGCAATCGGACCGTCAAGGAATCGCCCGGCGCCGGAACCCGGCCCGAGGTGCCGCCCGGGGCGGTTCTCTACAGGGCGTCGATAGTCGCCGATGGCGTGGCGGCGGCCCGCGACGATGTAAGGGCTTCCATAGGCGTCGTAGGACATCACACCGGCGCTCCGCAGCCGCCGGCCGGCGTGGTCGGAACCGGTCTGCCGGCCCTATGGCAGGCCCCGGCCGCGAGGTAACCGGCGGGTTTGCGCCCATGTGTGGCGCGGCCGGTGAAAATGGTGGCCTCTGAACGCGAAATGCGGCCGGTGAAAATGGTGTCCTCTGAACGCGACATGCGGCCGGTGAAAATGGTGGCATATGAACGCGACATGCGGCCGGTGAAAGTGGTGGCCTGGAAACGCGAAATGCGGCCGGTGAAAATGGCGGCATCTGAACGCGAAATGCCGATGGCCGTGGTGGGATTTCACGCCGTGGGCCAGCCGAAAGGAGAGGTGATCGCGCGTTCCGCCCGCCAAGCCGGTACCCGGGGTGATGGCGCTGAACGCCGCGGCGGTTGCCAAAACCGCGATCGCCATGAGCAAGCGTTTCATGCCGGATCTCCAAGTTCGTGCGCCCCGCTCCCTGGACATGATACGTAGGTTCTTGCCGCGGCATCCCCGCGCGCCGGGGTCGCGTCGCCGACCGGCTAACCGGCCGGGGTGGCGTCGAAGTCGATACCGATCGCCCGGGGCCGGGCGCCCGAGGCCGCCGCGCCCTTTCGGGATCGCGACTTGACGCCAAGGTAGAACCTTTGGAAGGTGCAGGGGCTTTTGGTTCTGCCGGCGCGGATGCTGGGTGTCGATCGGTGCATCGCCTGCGAGGGGGTCCTTGCCGGGCATCACCGCGCGGGCCGCGATCCGGCTCGAGCGGGCGGCACCGCCCTGGCCATGGCTGATGCCGGACCCGCCAGGGTGGCGGGATCGTGTCCTGGCCATCATCGCGGAACGTGCGATCCCGGGCCGGCAGAGGCGGCAACGCGATTGAGGCGCCGCAGGCGAGATGAGCGAACGCGCGATGAGGCCCGATCCGGCCGCACGCGCGGTGGGGCTGCCGTGCTGGTCCGGCAAGGTGACGCCTGAGCCGCTCGAGGGCGGCATCACCAACGTCAACTTCGTCGTGACCGATAAGGCCGCGCGCTATTTCGTGCGCATCGGCGAGGACATCCCGGTGCACGGCGTCATGCGCTTCAACGAGCTTGCCGTGGCGCGCGCCGCCGCAGCCGCCGGCATCTCGCCGGAAGTGCTCTACAGCGAGCCGGGCGTCATCGTGACCCGCTTCATCGAGGGCCGCACGCTCGAGCCCGAGGACATCCGCAAGCCGGCCGATCTGGAGCGCATCGTGGCGCTGATCAAACGCTGCCACCACGAGATTCCCAAGCACCTGCGCGGACCGATCCTGATCTTCTGGGTCTTTCACGTGATCCGCGACTACGGCGCGACCTTGCGCGACGGCGGGAGCCGCTCACGCGACATCCTGCCGGGTCTTATGGCGCGGGCCGCGAGGCTGGAGGCGGCGGTCGGATCCACCGCGCTGGTCCTCGGCCACAACGACCTGCTGGCCGGCAACTTCATCGACGACGGGGGCCGCCTCTGGCTGGTCGACTGGGAGTATGCCGGCTACAACTCGCCGCTGTTCGACCTGGCCAACCTCGCCTCGAACAATGAGTTCCCGCCAGAGCTGGAGGCGGCGTTCATCGCCGCCTATCGCGGCGCGCCGGCCGATGCCGCCTATCTGAGGCGCTATCACGCCATGAAATGCGCCTCGCTGTTGCGCGAGGCCATGTGGAGCATGGTCTCGGAAATCCACTCGGCGCTGGATTTCGACTACGTCGCCTACACGGGCGAGAACCTGGCCCGCTTCGAACGGGCCTATCGCCGCTTCGAGAAGGGGTGAGGGATCCCCGTGGCTTCCGTTCCGCAGGCCGCGCAAGTGGTGATCATCG
Organism: Kiloniellaceae bacterium; assembly: GCA_046759925.1. Classification (GTDB taxonomy): domain Bacteria; phylum Pseudomonadota; class Alphaproteobacteria; order Kiloniellales; family J153; genus JBHIDD01. Next base: position 3,693 of record JBHIDD010000164.1, on the reverse strand, counting down.
GCGGGGGGATCGTCGGCTGTTCCACCGCCTATCACCTGAGCAAGCTGGGCTGGCGCGACGTGCTGCTGCTCGAGCGCGCGAAACTCACCAGCGGCGCCACCTTCCACGCCGCCGGGCTGGTCGGGCAGCTCCGGGCCAACGCCAACATCACGCAGCTGCTCAAGAACAGCGTCGAGCTCTACGACCGCCTCGAGGCGGAGACCGGGCAGGCGACCGGCTGGAAGATGAACGGCGGCCTGCGCCTGGCCTGCAATGAGGCGCGCTGGACCGAGGTCAAGCGCCAGGCGACCACGGCGCACAGCTTCGGCCTCGAGATGGCGCTGCTGTCGCCCAAGGAGGCGCAGGCGCTCTGGCCGCTCATGGACATTTCCGACGTGGTCGGCGCCGCGTTTCTGCCGACCGACGGCCAGGCCGATCCCTCGGACATAACCCGGGCGCTCGCCAAGGGCGCCCGCCGGGGCGGGACCCGGATCATCGAGGACTGCCCGGTCGAGGCGGTCCGCACCCGGGACGGCCGGGTCGCGGGCGTGGCCACGCCCCAGGGCGAGATCGCCTGCGAGGTCGCGGTCAACTGCGCCGGGCAGTGGGCCCGCGAGGTCGGCCGGCTGGCCGGCGTCAACGTGCCCCTGGTCTCGGTCCGGCACCAGTACATGGTGACCGAGCCGATCGAGGGCATCGGCCGTGCGCTGCCGACGCTGCGCGATCCGGACCGGCTCATCTACTTCAAGGAGGACGTGGGCGGCCTGGTCATGGGCGGCTACGAGGCGAACCCGATCCCCTGGGCGGAAGACGGCATCCCGGACGGCTTCCACTACAGCCTGCTCGATCCCGATTGGGAGCACTTCGAGCAGCTCATGGCGCAGGCCCTCGTCCGGGTCCCGGCGCTCGAGCACGCCGGGGTCAAGGAGCTGATCAACGGCCCGGAATCCTTCACCCCCGACGGCAATTTCATCCTCGGCGAGGCGCCGGAGCTGACCGGCTTCTACGTCGGCGCCGGGTTCAACGCCTACGGCATCGCCGCGGGCGGCGGGGCGGGCCGGGCGCTGGCCGAATGGATCGCCGGCGGCGAACCGGCGATGGACCTCTGGCCGGTCGACCTCCGCCGCTTCGGCCGGCCGCACCGAAGCCTCGACTGGGTGCGCCGGCGCAGCCTCGAACTCTACGCCAAGCACTACACCATAGCCTGGCCGCACGAGGAGCACGCCTCCGGCCGGCCCGAGCGGGTCTCGCCGCTTTACCAGATCCTGAAACAGAGCCGCGCCTGCTTCGGCGAGAAGCTGGGCTGGGAGCGGCCCAACTGGTTCGCCCGCAACGGCGAGGCGCCGTGCGATATCTACAGCTACGGCCGCCAGAACTGGTTCGACGCGGTCGGCGAGGAGCACCGCGCCGCGCGCGAGCGGGCCGCCCTCTTCGACCAGTCGTCGTTCGCCAAGTTCCTCGTGGTCGGACCGGACGCCGCCCGGGCGCTGTCGTGGATCTGCGCCAACGATATCGACCGGCCGGTCGGCGCCGTGACCTACACCCAGATGTGCGACGCGCGCGGCGGCATCCAGTGCGACGTGACCGTTTCCCGGCTCAGGGAGACCGAGTTCTACATCGTCACCGGCACCGGCTTCGCGACGCACGATTACGCCTGGATCTCGCGCAACATCGGCGAAGGGTTGCGCGCGACGCTCATCGACGTGACCTCGGGATTGGCGACGCTGTCGCTCATGGGGCCGCGGGCGCGCGATATCCTCTCGAGCGTGACGCCCGACGACCTGTCCAACGCGGGCTTTCCCTTCATGACTTGCCGGGAGATCACGATCGGCGGCGCGCCGCTGCGCGCGCTGCGGATCACCTACGTGGGCGAACTCGGCTGGGAGCTGCACGTGCCGAGCGAGCACGCGCTCGGCGTCTATCGGCGTCTGGTGGAGGCGGGCCGGGCGCACGGCCTGGTCGACGCCGGGTATCGCGCCATCGAGTCCCTGCGCCTCGAGAAGGGCTACCGGGCCTGGGGCGCCGACATCGGGCCCGACGACACGCCGCTCGAGGCCGGTCTCGGCTGGGCGGTCAAGCTCGAAACGAACCTGCCGTTCCTCGGCCGCGAGGCGCTGGTCGCACAACAGGGCAAGGCGCTGCGCAAGCGCCTGGCCTGCTTCACCTTGGATGATCCCGACGTGGTCCTGCTCGGCCGCGAGACCCTCTACCGCGACGGCGCGCGCGTGGGCTGGCTCACCAGCGCCGGCTGGGGCTATACGCTGGCGACCAACATCGGCTACGGCTACGTCCGGCGCGCGGCCGGGGTCGACGACGACTTCCTCTACGGCGGCGACTACGAGCTGGAGGTCGCCACGACACGCATCCCCTGCCGGATCCACCGGCACGCGCTCTACGACCCCAAGATGGCGCGGGTCAAGGCCTGATATAAGCAGAGTGTTCTTGATCCGGCCCCGAATGGCCGGGCCAAGATCACTCTGCAAGCCCTTAAAAGTCCAGCAGGTTTTGCGAAGCCCGCCCACACGCGCTGTGGGCGGAGTTTCGAAAACCTGCTTAGGGCGCAGTCGTCGTCGTTTTCGGCGCCGAGGCGGCGCGGCCCCGATCACCGGCAAGGTTTTCCAGGTCGCCGCCATGGAGGGCCCGCCCGTGGCGGCCGCTTGGGCCCAAATTTGCTCTGGCCCGACTCCACCCGGCTCGGTTATTTTGGTTTCCAAGGAACCAAGCGAATGACTCCAGGGAGAATGATCGAAATGACGACCAGCAGCCAGATACCGGCCCCGCACGGGCCGTTCCGCGCCCCGGAACTGGGCATTCAGCGACCCCTGCCCGCCGGCGTCGTCGGTTTACCGGGATCCGAACGCGCTCAGCCTCCGGCGCGCCCGGACAAGGCGCAAAGCGGCACGCTGCTCGTCGGCCAGGGCATCGAGGTCAAGGGCAAGATCGAGTCCTGCGATACCTTGGTCGTGGAAGGCCGGGTCGAGGCCTCGGTGGCGGCCAATACCCTCGAGGTGCTCAACGCGGGTTTGTTCAAAGGCACGGCCGAGGTGAAAACGGCCGGGATCGCGGGAACCTTCGAGGGTAATTTGACCGTCAAGGAGCATCTCGCCATCAAGGCGTCCGGGCGGGTCTCCGGCACCATCCGCTATGCGCACATCAGCATCGAAAAGGGCGGCGAGATCGCCGGCGAGGTCCAGAGCGCAACGGCGGAACCGGTGGGGATGGCGCAAGCCAAGGGCCACGTGGCCTGACGCGCCTAAGCAGGTTTTCGAAACTCCGCCCCCAGCGCGTGTCGGCGGGCTTCGCAAAACCTGCTGGGCTTTTAAGGGCTTGCAGAGCGATCTTGGCCCGGCCATTCGGGGCCGGATCAAGAACACTCTGCTTAGCAGGTCCTACGGGTTGCCGCTGGGCCCGCCCCGAAGGCGCCAAGGCCCCAAGAATCACCAAACGGAATTTCAATTCCGCTTTGTATTCTTGTGACTTGGTGGTGAGTCCTAAGCTGAAATATCAGGATCTCGGACCGGCCAGGATGGCGCGGCGGACCGTGGGATCGCCGCCCGCCTGTAGCGCGATCCGATCCTTCGGGAAGCCATGGACTTCGGGGAATTAAGGGGACGAATTAAGGGGACACCATACTTAATACCCCTAATTAAGGGGACGCCATACTTAATACCCTTCATTTCCCATTTCGGCCATTTCGGGGACGCCATACTTAAT
>JBHIDD010000163.1:0-6252 GCA_046759925.1 Kiloniellaceae bacterium | reverse complement strand
AAGGGAACGAGCGCGGTTGTCGCGACCGCGCGAAATGCGGCCCGCCTTGCGGGCTGCGCCGAAACTGAAATTTACGTCGCCTCGACCGGGGTCATCGGCGAGCCGCTCGATGCGCGCCGCATCGAGGCCGCGCTCAAGAAGACCGCGGCTGACGCCAGGCCCGGCGGCTGGCGGCAGGCGGCGAGCGCAATCATGACCACCGACACCTACCCGAAGGCCGCCACCCGCACCGTGTCGCTGGGCGGCGTGCCGGTGAGCATCAACGGCATCGCCAAGGGCGCCGGCATGATCGCGCCCGACATGGCGACCATGCTGGCCTTCGCGTTCACCGACGCCAGGATCCCGGCGAAGACCTTGCAGGCGCTGCTGTCCCGCGCCGCCGAGGACTCCTTCAATGCGATCACGGTGGACGGCGATACCTCGACCAGCGATACCCTGCTGCTCGGCGCCACGGGCAAGGCCAAACACCGCAGGGTCGCCGGGCCGCGGGACCCCCTGCTGATGGGCTTCCGGGTGGCTTTGCGCGAAGTCCTCTGCGATCTGGCGCAACAGGTGGTGCGCGACGGCGAGGGCGCGCAAAAGTTCGTCACCATCCATGTCGCCGGCGCCGCCTCGCGGCAGGCGGCCCGGCGCATCGGCCTGGCGATCGGCAATTCGCCGCTGGTCAAGACGGCGATCGCCGGAGCCGACCCCAACTGGGGGCGGATCGTCATGGCGGTGGGCAAGGCGGGCGAGAAAACCGACCGCGATCGGCTTTCGATCCGCATCGGCGGGATCGATGTCGCACGCGACGGCCAAGTGATCCCGGGCTATGACGAGGCGCCGGTCGCCCGCCACATGACCGGCCGGGACATCACGGTCGAGGTCGACCTCGGCATCGGCCGGGGCCGCGCCACCGTCTGGACCTGCGACCTCACCCACGGTTACATCGACATCAATGCCGAGTATCGGAGCTGAGCCAGAGGACAGTGGCTGCTGGGGCGCGGCGGAGCCGCCGGCCGATCCGGCCAAGCCGATCGTGCTGGTTGCCGCCGTGGCGCTTGTCGACGTCGACGGCCGGGTGCTGCTCGCCCGCCGGCCCGGGGGCAAGGCCATGGCCGGCCTGTGGGAGTTTCCGGGCGGCAAGCTGCGCGACGGCGAGACGCCCGAGCGGGCGCTCATACGCGAGCTGCGCGAGGAGCTCGGCATCGACACCCGGCAGAGCTGCCTGGCGCCGATCGCGTTTGCCTCGCATGCCTATGACGACTTTCACTTGCTCATGCCGCTTTACGTCTGCCGGGTCTGGCGCGGCACCCTCACCCCGCACGAACGCCAGGATCTGGCCTGGGTCCGCCCGGCGCGGCTTGCCGACTACCCCATGCCGCCAGCCGATCTTCCGCTCATCGCCATGCTGCGCGACCTGCTTTGACGCCGCCTGCGCCGCGCCGCGGCCAAAGTATTCTGACCACAAAGAGGGGGCCGTCGGGCTTGCCGGCAAGTTGGCGGGTGACGGGACGGCGGCCGCCCGCCGGACCGTGCGATACGGGGTCCGCATGGGCCGGCCCCAGGCGCGCAACAACCGGCCATGACGTATTTTCCCGGATTTCTCTGATGGCGGCTGCCGTGGCAACGCTCCAACCTGATGTCTGTCCGCCGCCGGGTCCCGGCCTTCTCTACGTGACCGGCGCGCCTCGGGTGCTCGGAAGGGTGGTCACGGGACGGGTTCAGGGGCCGGTGGACCAATCCGGAACGTCGTCGTCGGGGCCGCGCTGGCGCAGCGTCGTGATCGTCGCGGCAACCCGCCGGTCCCGGCTTTCTCCATCGCTCGCCGCGACGGTCGAAGATCCCGGCACTGCCGCTCAGGCCGAATTCTTGAGATACCAGGCGTAGGTGCGGCTCAAGCCCTCGCGCAGCCCGGTCTGCGCCCGCCAGCCAAGCCCGGCCAGGCGCCGGCTGTCCACCAGCTTGCGCGGGGTCCCGTCCGGCTTGCTGGAATCGTAGACGAAGTCGCCCTCGAAGCCCACCACCTCGGCGATGACTTGGGCAAGCTCGCGGATCGTGACCACGCGGCCGCTGCCCACGTTGATGTGGTCTTGCTCGGAGTAATGATTCATGAGGAACACCAGGGCATCGGCCAGGTCGTCGACGTAGAGGAACTCGCGTCTGGGCCTGCCGCTGCCCCAGATCTCGATCGAAGGATCGCCGGCCAGCCTGGCCCGATGGGTCTTGACCAGGAGGGCGGCCACGACGTGGCCCGCCCGCAGGTCGAAGTTATCGCCCGGGCCGTAGACGTTGGTCGGCATCACGGAAATGAAGTCGCAGCCGTGCTGCCGGCGGTAGGCCTCGCACAGCTTCATGCCGGCGATCTTGGCCACCGCGTACCACTGGTTGGTGGACTCCAGCGGGCCGGTCAGAAGCGCGTCCTCGGCCATCGGCTGCGCCGCCATCTTGGGGTACACGCACGACGAGCCGAGGAACAACAGCTTGGCAACGCCGGCCCTGTAGGCGGCGTGGACGATATTCGTCTGGATCGCCAGGTTGTCATAAATGAAATCCGCAGGCAGCGTGTCGTTGGCGAGGATGCCGCCCACCCTGGCCGCGGCCAGGAATACGGCCGCGGGTTTTTCTGCCGCCATCCAGTCTTCGACCTCGGCCTGCCGGGTGAGATCGAGCGCTTCGCGCCCCGCGGTAAGCACCTCGCAGTCTTCGCCGGCCAGCCGGCGGAGGATGGCCGATCCCACCATGCCGCGGTGGCCGGCGACCCAGACGCGCCGGCCCCGGATATCGAAGAGCGGATCACTCATGGCGGTTCGAGCGGCTCCGTTCCTCGCGCACGGTCACCCGATCCGCCTCGACCATTTCCTGCACCAGCTCTTCGAAGGAGGTGTTGTGACGCCAGCCCAGTTTCTCCTGCGCCTTGGTGGGATCGCCGCGCAACAGGTCGACCTCGGTCGGGCGGAAATAGCGCGGATCGACCTCGATCAGGACCTGGCCGGACTTGGCGTCGAGGCCCTTTTCTTCGACGCCCTTGCCACGCCATTCGATCGGGCGCCCGACATGGGCAAAGGCCAGTTCGACGAACTGCCGCACCGAATGGGTCTCGCCGGTGGCGAGCACATAGTCGTCGGGCTTGTCCTGCTGGACGATGCGCCACATGCCGTCGACATAGTCGCGCGCATGGCCCCAGTCGCGCTTGGCGTCCAGGTTGCCGAGATAGAGCTTGTCTTGGAAGCCGTGCTCGATCGCCGCGACCGCCCGAGTGATCTTGCGGGTGACGAAGGTCTCGCCGCGGATCGGGCTTTCGTGGTTGAACAGGATGCCGTTGGAGGCGTGCATGCCGTAGGCCTCGCGGTAGTTGACCGTGATCCAGTAGGCATAGAGCTTGGCCGCGGCGTAGGGGCTGCGCGGCTCAAACGGGGTGGATTCGCTCTGCGGGGCGGGGACGTTGCCGTAAAGCTCGGAGGTCGAGGCCTGATAGAAGCGAACCCTTTTCTCCAGGCCCAGGATGCGCATGGCCTCGAGCAGCCGCAGGGTGCCGAGCGCATCGGCGTTGGCGGTGTATTCCGCGGTCTCGAAGCTGACCTGGACGTGGCTCTGCGCGGCCAGGTTGTAGATTTCGCCGGGTTGGGTCTCCTGGACCAGGCGGATCAGATTTGTGGCATCGGTCATGTCGCCGTAGTGCAGATGGAAGCGCACGTCCGCTTCGTGGGGGTCGTGGTAGAGGTGGTCGACGCGCCCGGTATTGAACGAGGAGGCGCGGCGCTTCACGCCATGGACGATATAGCCTTTGTCGAGCAGGTATTCGGCCAAATAGGCGCCGTCCTGGCCGGCGATGCCGGTGATGAGCGCAATGCGGTCAGCCATGTCTGTACTCAACATCCAAAGATCTGAAACCTTCGAGCGGTCGAACGCCAAAGCAGAGATTGCCGCCCCGTTCGCGCACCTGCAATCGGAAAGAGACGGTAAAGGCCGCTCCGAATCCCGGGCCTAGCCACCCACGGCCCGGCGTACCGCCGTCACAATTCGCTCCTGCGTGTCGGCATCCAGGTAGGGATGGAACGGCAGGCTCAGGACCCGCCGCGCCAGGTCCTCGGAGACCGGCAAGCCGCCGGGGGCCGCCGGGAAGTGTCGGTAGGCCGTCTGACGGTGCAGGGGCCTGGGGTAATAGATCGCGGTCGGCACGCCAAGCTCCCTAAGCCGGGCTGCGACCCCGTCCCGGTCGTCGATCACGACCGTGTATTGGGCCCAGACCGAACGTGCGCCGTCAATGAGCCGGGGCACCGTCACGATGTCGCGGAGGCCCCGGTTGTAATTCTCCGCGACCTCCTGGCGCAGCGCGATCTCTTCCTCGAAAATGCCGAGCATTTCGATCAGGATGGCCGCCTGCAGAGTGTCGAGTCGCCCGTTTATGCCGATTCGGATATTGTCGTATTTATCCAGGCCCTTGCCGTGGACGCGCAGCGAGCGCAGGAGCTCGGCAACGCCATCGTCTGCGGTGAAGATGGCGCCGCCGTCGCCGTAGCAGCCAAGCGGCTTGGCCGGGTAGAAGCTGATGGTTGCGATCCGGCCCATGGTCCCGACCTTTCGGCCGTGAAGCGCGGCCCCGAAGCTCTGCGCCGCGTCGGCCATGAGCCACAGTCCGTGGCGCTCGGCGCTCGATTCGAGCGCCGGGTAGTCGGCCGGTTGGCCGAAAAGATCCACCGCGATCACCCCGACCGGGCGCAGCGCGCCTTCCGTCTCAACCACGGCGATCGCCGCCTCGAGGCTTTCGGGGTCCATATTGAAGCTGTCGGCCCGCACATCGACGAACACGGGTACGGCGCCGATCAGCGCGACCGCCTCGGCCGTTGCCGCGAAGGTAAAGGAGGGCACGAACACCGCCTCGCCGGGCCGAACCCCCAGCGCGATCAGCCCGAGCAACAGCGCGTCGGTGCCGCTGGAACAGCCGATCGCGTGCTTCGCGCCGCAGGATTCGGCCAGCTGATTCTCGAGCTCGCGCACCTCGGGGCCCAGGATGAACCGGCCGTGGGCGAGCACCCGGTTGATCGCACGGTCGATCCTCTCGCCCAGACGCCGGCGTTGCGCCTGAAGGTCGTTGAAGACGATCCGCTCCGAATCGTTCAGCCTGTCCGAGGCGTTAAATAGTGAGGATCTTTTCAAATTGGCGTGCTCCGTTCCCCTGGCGGCGCCGGTCACTGGGTGGGCAGACCGGGCCCGATGACCATCGGATCAGGCGGTTACGTCCTCGTCAGGATGGCATACATGTTGTCGCTTGTCGGCAATCGGAAAGTCAGACCGAACCACACGCGGTAGCCGCAGTTATTTGCCATTGTCCGAAGGGTGCGTGGGGTAAAGTAATTGAGGTGATCCGGGTAGCGAAAGCCGCACCACTTTCGACCCAGCACCATTCTGTTCAAGGAGCCGAAATTCGGCACTTTGACGATTGCGATTCCCCCAGGCTCCAGTGTTCGATGGAGCTCGCGCAGCACCGGCGCTGGTCTCATCTCGTGCTCCAGATAGGAGCGCAGGGAGCCAGCACTGAAACAGGCGTCGGGAAACTCCTTCAGGCCTTCAAGACTGGGGGCATTGATCGCCCGGCCGCCCCGACTGCCGAACGAGTCGTTGGCCGAGCGGGCCAATTGCGTCGAAATCTCTACGCCGAACGGCACGAAGCGATCGGCCAGCTTGGCCATCGCCGTGCCGTCACCGCAGCCAAGGTCGATCACATTCCCGGGCTTGGCGTGGGCTTCGACCAGCAGGCGCATCTTCTTGCGCGGCAGAATCCGCATCCGCGCCCTGGTCAATTTGCTGAACCTGTAGGAGAAGGGTCGAATCGAGGCGCGGCGTCGGTCCTCGACCTTGGTGGTGCGCTCCCAAGCCATATTCGAGAACAGCGCCTCGTAGTCAGGGGCCTTTTCGATGTAGACAAAGCCACAGCGCGCGCAGTTCTTCACCTCCCAAAGGTCGTGCGAGTATCGGCTTGGAGCGCCGCCACTGTTGTCGTGCTGGCAAAGCGGACAGGCGCGCTGAACCAGCGCAATCTTGCCGAATGCGCCTGTCTCGTGTTCCGGGATGCGCTGCTGTTCGGGCATTACCGTTCCCAACCGAACCGACCCATCCAAATTAGGTCATGGCCTCCCGACGCCACGAGCACCACCTCACAGTTATACCGAACCGACCCCATCCAAATTAGGCCATGGCCTCATAAAATAGCTAAACCATTGAAATCTTGCCAATTTCAGCCCGCGAGCCATCTTGAGCCAGTTCGCGTAA
>JBHIDD010000162.1:0-6261 GCA_046759925.1 Kiloniellaceae bacterium | reverse complement strand
CCGGGAACGTGAAGTGATAGTTGGCGTGGACCCCGGCCAGGACGCCCTCGGGGTGGTCCTTTCCGACCGCGTGCGGCGCCCCGCCAAAGGCAAGCGTGGTGGCGACCTTCATCTTGTCGAACAGCCCGTACCGCAGGGCCTGCTTGTAGAACGCCACGTAGTCTCCGCCCCACAGCCCGGTGATCAAGAGATCCGGCTTGGCGGCGAGCAACTTCGTGATATGGGCCGTGAAGTCCGTGGTGAACAGCTTCGGCCAGGCCTCGGCGACGATCTCGGAGCCCGGCACCAGGCTCTGAAACGCCAAGGCGAAGTGTTCGTGGACGTTCCGGCCGTAACTGTAGTCGGGCTGGATGGAAGCGATCTTGCGCGCCTCCGGCCACGCCCGCGCCGCGCCAACCGCGGACGTCACGCCATCTGCCGACTGGATGTTGGTCACCCGGAACACGTAATGCGGGTTGGGAACCGCCTTGTCGAACAGGAAGTCGGTGCACCCGTCGTTGAACAGCGTCAACAAGCCAAGCTCCTCGGCGACGGGACCGAGGGCCGGCGTATTGCCGCTGGAGATGACACCGGTGAAGAGGTCGATGCTCTCGGAGAGCTTCATACGCCGCATTTCTTTGACGTTTGCGTCGGTGCCGGCGGCCTCGTCCGCTTTGATGGTCTCGATCTTCCGTTTCCCCAAGAGCCCGCCTTCGGCGTTGATCTCCTCCGCGGCCAGCAGATGGCCCTTCAAACCCGGCTCGGCCAGAACCGCGGCGGCGCCGGTGAGAAACGTGATGTGGCCGGTCTTGATGGGCGTGTCAGGGATTTTTCCCTTGGGCTGCGCGGCCCGAGCCGGACGAGGGCCCGCAACGTACCCCGCGGCGCCCGCCGCGACGGCACCGGCGGCGCCCACCGTCACGCCCAACTGGTTCAGGAAATCCCGACGACTTACTTGCTTGTCCATCACTCTCCTCCCTTCGTAGATTGATATTCCCCCTCCCTCCTAGAAGACAGGGCCTATCGTGGAGACCCCGCTAGGTAATAAATTTAAAATATTTAATCAGAATTCACCGGCCTTTACGAGCAACAATATTTGGCGCCGCGATATGTCAATGTGGCATTGTTCCAAGTGTCGGTTTCGCCGCCCGATCCCGCAGCAGGTTCAAGGCGCCGACAAAACCACCGGCCCATATCCCAGGCGCGCGGCCCGCCGCGCCAAGCCACACCACCCGGCGTACAATTCCCGACGCCCATTCGCTTGGCGGCATCGCCGCGCGAGGCTTGCCATACGCTGGGGATTTGCCTCCCTGTCCCCGTTTTCTTTGCGCCGGAACACCCCAAAAGGGTTTGGGTCCCGGCGGCGCCCCGGCCGACGCCGAGGGAGCAACGTCTTACAAATACCTTGGAACTTTACCACTGCACGCCAACGCATGTCAAAATCGTGGGTTGGTTGAGGGTTTGTCCGTTGAAAGACCAATAATCCGCCGCCGCCCGAGCCACGGGGGCGGCGGTCGGGACATGGGGGGCATCACACCCCCAGGTATCGCTCGCGCAAGCTCGGCGCGGCGCCAAGCTCCGCGGAACTCCCCGCCCAGACCGCCCGGCCCTTTTCGATGATGGTGTGGCGGTCGGCGATGCGCATGAGCGCCTCGACGTTCTTGTCGATCACCAGGATCGCCTGGCCGGCGGATTTCAGCGTGTTCAGCGTGCGCCAGATATCGGCCCGGATCAGCGGGGCCAAGCCTTCGGTCGCCTCGTCGAGGATCAACAGCCTGGGATTGGTCATCAGCGCCCGGCCGATCGCCAGCATCTGCTGCTCGCCGCCCGAGAGCTGGTCGCCGTAGCTGCGTGCCCGCGCGCGCAGAACGGGGAAGAGGTCGAGCACGCGCTCCAGGCTCCAGCCCGGCCCGGCGCCGTCCGCCGGCTTCCGGGCGGTCGCCACCAGGTTTTCCCGCAGGGTGAGGTTGGGAAAGACTTGGCGGCCTTCCGGCACCAGGCCAAGGCCGGCCTGCGCCACCTTGTAGGGCGGCAGCGCGGTGATGTCCCGGCCCAGGAAGCGGATCCGCCCGGCGCGCGGCTTGGTGAGGCCCATGATCGAGCGCACCGTGGTGGTCTTGCCCATGCCGTTGCGACCCAAGAGCGTCACCACCTCGCCGGCCTTAATCTCGAGGCTCATGCCGAAGAGGACCTGGCTTTCGCCGTAGCAGGTCTCCAGGCCCTCGACGCTGAGCATCACGCGACCTCCGCTTCGCCCTCCGCGCCCAGGTAGGCGCGGCGCACCGCCGCGTCGGCGCGGATCTCCGCAGGCGCCCCGGTCGCGATGACCCGGCCGTAGACCAGAACGGTGATGCGGTCGGCGAGCGCAAAGACCGCGTCCATGTCGTGCTCGATCAACAGGATCGTCACCGCGCCCTTGAGGCCCGCCAGCAGCTCGATCATGCGCGCGGTATCCTCGCGGCCCATGCCGGCGGTGGGTTCGTCCAGCAGCAGGAGGCGCGGCCGGGTGGCCAGCGCCATGGCGATCTCGAGCTGGCGCTGTTCACCGTGGGCCAGCGCGGCGGCCGGCGCCTCGGCCCGAGCCGCGAGTCCGACCCGCGCCAGCATCTCCCGGGCCGGCGCCCGCAGGTCGTCCTGGGCACCGGCGGGGCGCCAGAAGCGGAAGCTGTGCCCGGCATGGGCCTGCACGGAAAGCGCGACGTTGTCGAGGGCGCTCAAGTGCGGAAAGACGCTGGTGATCTGGAACGACCGGGCAAGCCCGAGGCCCGAGCGGGCGTGCACCGGAAGGCGGGTGATGTCCCGGCCTTGGAACGCGATGCGCCCGGCGTCCGGCCGGATCTCGCCGGCCAGTTGGCCGATCAGCGTCGTCTTGCCGGCGCCGTTGGGTCCGATGACGGCGTGGACCTCGCCGCCCTCGAGGCTGAGCGTGACACGATCGCAGGCGATCACCGCCCCGAAGGCCTTGCTGAGATTCGACACGCTGAGCAGGGGTTCAGCCACGGGCGCCCTCCCGGGCCTCGACCAGGCCCCAGATGCCCTGCCTGGCGTGGAGCACGACCAGGATGAGGACCGGCCCCAGGACGATCATCCAATGCTCGGTCCATTGCGACAGCAACTCTTCGAGCAACAGGAAGGCGACCGCGCCCGCGACGGGCCCGAAGAGGGTCCCCATGCCGCCCAGGATCACGATCACCAGGATTTCGCCCGAGCGCTGCCAGGCGAGGAAGGACGGGCTGACGAACTCGGTGTGATTGGCGATCAGGGCGCCGGCCAAGCCGGCCACGGCGCCGGAGATGACGAAGGCGGCCAGCTTGTAGCGGTAGGTCGGAAAGCCGATCGTCTTCATGCGCCGCTCGTTGTCGCGGATGCCGCGCAGCACCATGCCGAAGCGCGAGGCGACCAGCCGGCGCTTGAGGTAGAGGAACAAAAGCAGCAGGGCAAGGACGACATAGTAGAACTGGACGTCCTCGCTCAGGTCGAGCGGCCCGGCGGTCGAGCGGCGCCACAGGCTGAGCCCGTCGTCGCCGCCGTAGGCTTCGAGCGAGACGAAGAAGAAGAACAGCATCTGGGCGAACGCCAGGGTGATCATGATGAAGTACAGGCCGCTGGTTCTCAGGCACACCGCGCCGATCAAAAGCGCGAGGACTCCCGAGACCAGCATCGCCGCCGGCCAGGCGATGAGCGCGCGCTCGGTGCCGCCGATTTCGACCGGCCAGGTGACGAGCGGTTCGCCCAGGGTGGCGTGGTGGCTCAGCACCGCCACGACGTAGGCCCCGGCGCCGAAGAAGGCGGCGTGGCCAAAGCTGACCATGCCGCCGTAGCCGAGGATCAGGTTGAGGCTCGAGCCCACCAGGGCGAAGATCAGGATCCGGGTCAGGATGCCGACGGTGTATTCCATGTCGGCGAGCCCGGCCAGGCCCGGCAGCCCCAGGCCGAGCAGCAGCAGGACCGCGAGAACCGGCCGGTTAACCATGCCCCGGGAACAGGCCGCTCGGCCGCCAGACCAGGACCACGGCCATCAGGATGTAGATCGCCATGGAGGCGATCGAGGCGCCAACGCCGTCGGCGGTGGCCGGCATCAGGAACAGCTTCAGCAGCGCGGGCAGGAAGGCCCGCCCCAGGGTATCGACCAGCCCGACCAGCACGGCGCCGACCATCGCGCCGCGGATCGAGCCGATGCCGCCGATGACGATCACCACGAAAACCAGGATCAGGATGTGTTCGCCCATCCCGACCTCGACCGCATAGATCGGCCCGGCCATCACGCCGGCCAGCGCCGCCAGCATGGCGCCCAGGCCGAAGACCAGGGTATAGAGCAGCTTGATGTCGACGCCGAGCGCGCCGACCATCTCGCGGTTCGAGGCGCCGGCCCGGATCCGCATGCCGAGCCGCGTGCCCGTGGTGAGCCAGTAGAGCAAGGCCGCCACCACGAAGCCCACCGCGATGATCGCCAGGCGCAGCGCCGGGTAAGCGATTCCGGGCACGATCTCGACCGCGCCCGCCAACCAGCTCGGCCCGTCGAGGAACAGGGCCCGGGGGCCCCAGAGGATCTTGGTCGCCTCGTTGAAGAACAGGATGAGCCCGAAGGTCGCCAGCACCTGGTCCAGGTGATCGCGCGCGTAGAGCCGCCTGAGCGCGGTGACCTCCACCGCCATGCCGACGAGCGCGGTCAAGGGCAGCGCGAGGAGCAGGCCGAAAAGGAACGAGCCGCTCCAGCCGGCCACCGTGGCGGCGATGAAGGCGCCGATCATGTAGAGCGAGCCGTGCGCCAGGTTGACCAGGTTCATGATCCCGAGGACCAGCGTCAAGCCCGCGGCCATCAGGAACAGCATGACGCCGAGCTGCAGACCGTTGAGCACCTGCTCGAGGATCAGCAGCGCAGACATCGCGCCTCCGGGTTATTTATTGGTCGGGCGGGCCGGCGGAGACCCGGACGCGGTGATCCGGGTCCCCGCGGCGGCGCCTACATCTTGCAGTCGCCGGCGTAGGCGTCGGCGTGGTCGGTGAAGGCCTTGCCGAGGATCTTGTTGGTCAGGGTGTCGCCCTCTTTGACCACCTGGCGGACGAAGACGTCCTGGATCGGATGGTGGTTGGGGCCGAACCTGAACTTGCCGCGCACAGACTCGAAGTCGGCCGCCTTCAGCGCGGCGCGAAACCCGTCCTTGTTCGACATGTCGCCGCTGACGGCTTTCAGCGCACTGGCGATCAGCCGGGCCGCGTCATAGCCCTGACTGGCGTAGAGCGAGGGCAGGCGGCCATAGTCCTTCCGGAAGTCGGCGACGAAGGCCTTGTTCGCCGGGTTGTCGATGTCCTTGTTCCACTGCGACGTGTTGATCACGCCGAGCGCGGAGTCTCCCACCGCCTTGAGGATCGTCTGGTCGAAGGAGAACGCCGGGCCGAAGACCGGGATTTCTTTCATGAGCCCCGCCTGGGCGTACTGCTTGAGGAAGCTGATCCCCATGCCGCCGGGCAGGAAGAAGAATACGGCGTCCGGCTTGGCATTGCGCAGGGCGGCGATCTCGGCGGCGTAGTCCTTCTGGCCCAGCTTGGTGTAAACCTCGCCCGCGAGTTCGCCGTTGTAGAAGCGCTTGAAGCCCCTGAGCGAGTCCTTTCCGGCCGGGTAATTGGGCGCCAGGATGTAGACGTTGTTATAGCCCCGGTCGTTGACGTACTGGCCGGTCGCCTCGTGCAGGTTGTCGTTCTGCCAGGCGACGTTGAAGTAGTTGGGATGACAGCCCTTGCCGGCCAGAAGCGAGGGACCCGCGTTGGGGCTGATGTAGAAGACGCCTTCCTTGGTCACCTTCGGCACCACGGCGATCGCGAGATTCGACCAGACGATGCCGGTCATGATGTCGACCTTGTCGCGTTTGACCATCCGGTCGGAGATGTCCTTGGCCTTGTCCGGCTTGCGGGCGTCGTCCTCGACGATCAGTTCGATCTCGTAACCGCCCAGCCTGCCCCCATCCTGCTTGAGCGCGAGCTCGAAGCCGTCGCGAATGTCGATGCCCAGCGCGCTGCCGCCGCCGGAAAGCGTGGTGATCATGCCAATCTTGACCGGTTCCGCCGCCAGCGCCGGAATGCCGACGAGGGCCGCAGCGGTGGCGAGCCCGATAAGAAGCCGTTTCATGATGTTGCCTCCCAATCTTCGTCTTTGCCGTGAAGTTGTGCGATCCTAGCGCAAGGGTGGGGGCCGTGCCACCGTCGTTTCGCTGCGCCGTCGAGGGTTCGGCCCCCCTGTGGCTTGGGCCCCCCTGTGGCTTGGGCCCCCCTGTGGCTTGGGCC
>JBHIDD010000161.1:0-6267 GCA_046759925.1 Kiloniellaceae bacterium | reverse complement strand
ACCTGCGCGGCGCCAACCTGTTGCGGGCCAATTTGCGCGAGGCCGATCTGCGCGGTGCCGACCTCTTGGACACCAACATGCGCGATGCGGACCTCACCGGCTGCAAGGCCGGTCAGTTGCCGGGTACCGCGCTCATGACCCTGCTGAAGCAGGCGATCGAGTGAGCTGGCTGGGCTTGCCCGCCGGCGTTCCACGGGGCCGCGGTTGCCGCCGCGGACAAGCGATCGTGGGAACGCTCGCGTCTTGAGCCGCGTCGGCAAGATACCAGGCCGCGCCGGCGTCCCCCCGGAGGGCTCGCAATATTTCAGTTTTCGGTGCCGCGCCGATCGGTTCCGCATATTCTGCAGGGCTTGATGAGCGCGATCCTTGCGTTGCGCCGGCGCGACATTGCCGGGTAGGTCGGCATGGATTAACCTTGCCGCGCGACTCCGGGACATAGGCGGGAATTCCGAGAATGGCGCGACCGGCGGTCACCCTCGACGACAAGTACACGCTCGAGTCCGGCCGGGTCTATTTGACCGGCACCCAGGCCTTGGTGCGCCTGCCCATGATGCAGCGCCAGCGCGATGCGGCAAGCGGGCTCGACACGGGATGTTTCATCTCCGGCTATCGCGGTTCGCCGCTCGGCGGGCTCGACCAGCAGCTTTGGCAGGCGCGAAGGTTCCTCGCGAACAACCACATCCACTTCCAGCCGGGAGTGAACGAGGATCTGGCGGCCACCGCCGTCTGGGGCAGCCAGCAGGGCGACCTCTTCGGCGACAGCAAATTCGACGGCGTTTATGCCATGTGGTACGGCAAGGGGCCGGGCGTCGACCGTTCGGGCGACGTGTTCAAGCACGGCAATTCCGCCGGCTCGGCCAAATATGGCGGCGTGCTGCTGCTGGCCGGCGACGACCACACGGCGAAGTCCTCCACGCTCGCGCATCAGTGCGAGTACTCCTTCATGGATGCGCTTATCCCGGTGCTCAGCCCGGCGGGCGTGCAGGAGTTCCTCGATCTCGGGCTCTACGGCTGGGCGATGAGCCGCTTTTCCGGCTGCTGGATCGGTTTCAAGACCATCGGCGAGACGGTCGACAGCTCGGCCAGCGTCCACGTCGATCCGCAGCGGATCCAAATCGCCACGCCCACCGGCTTCGAAATGCCGCCGGACGGCCTCAACATTCGCTGGCCGGATTCGCCGCTCGAGCAGGAAGAGCGGTTGCACCGCTATAAGACCTACGCGGCGCTGGCGTTCGCCCGGGCCAACCAGCTCGACCGGATCGTCGTCGACCCGCCCCAGCGCCGCTTCGGCATCGTCACCGCCGGAAAATCCTACCTGGACGTCCGCCAGGCGCTCGACGACCTGGGCATCGACGATGCCATGGCCGCCGAAATCGGCCTGTCGGTTTACAAGGTGGCCATGGTCTGGCCGCTCGAGCGGGAGGGCCTGCGCACCTTCGCCGAGGGCCTGGAGGAGATCCTGGTGGTCGAGGAAAAGCGCGCCGTCATGGAGAACCAGATCAAGGAGCAGCTCTACAACTGGCGCGCCGACGCGCGGCCCCGGGTGATCGGCAAGTTCGACGAATCAGGCGAGTGGATCCTGCCCTCGGTGAACGAGCTGACGCCTGCGCGCATCGCCCGGGCGATCGCCAAGCGGATCGCCCGGTTCCACTCGGGCGAGCCGATCGAACGGCGCCTTCGCTTCCTGGCGGAAAAGGCGCAGGCGCTCGAGGCCGAATCCGCGCCGATCCGGCGGGTCCCGTATTTCTGCTCCGGCTGCCCGCACAACAGCTCGACCAAGGTGCCCGAGGGCAGCCGGGCGCTGGCCGGCATCGGCTGCCACTACATGGTCCAGTGGATGGGCCGCAGCACCGGCACCTTCACGCAGATGGGCGGCGAAGGGGTTCCCTGGATCGGCCAGGCGCCGTTCAGCAAGACCGCGCACGTCTTCGCCAACCTGGGCGACGGGACCTACTTCCATTCGGGACTCCTGGCGGTGCGCGCCTGCGTCGGCGCCGGCATCAACATCACCTTCAAGATTCTTTACAACGACGCGGTGGCCATGACCGGCGGCCAGCCGGTCGACGGGCCGCTCGATCCGGCGATGGTCACCCGCCAGCTCCATGCCGAAGGGCTAAAGCGGATCGTCGCGGTCTCCGACGCGCCGAACAAGTACCCGGTCGGCACCGAATGGGCGCCCGGGGTCACCGTGCACCACCGCAGGGAGCTGGACCGCATCCAACGGGAATTGCGCGCGGTGCCGGGGGTCACCGCCATCGTCTACGATCAGACCTGCGCCGCCGAGCAGCGCCGCCGGCGCAAGCGCGGCCTCGCCCCCGACCCGCCGAAACGCGCCTTCATCAACGATCTGGTCTGCGAGGGCTGCGGCGACTGTTCGGTCACCTCGAACTGTGTCTCGGTCGTGCCGGTCGAGACCGAATTCGGCCGCAAGCGAGCCATCGACCAGTCGTCCTGCAACAAGGATTTCTCCTGCTTGAGCGGCTTCTGCCCCAGTTTCGTCACGGTGCACGGCGGACGCCTGCGCGGACCCAGGACCGGGGCGGACGCGCCGAGCCCGGCGCCCGAAGCCTGGGCGGAACTGCCCACCCCCGAGCTGCCCGCGCCGGCCGAGCCTTACGGCATTCTGGTGACCGGCGTCGGCGGCACCGGCGTGGTCACCGTCGGCGCGCTCATTGGCATGGCGGCGCACATCGAGGGCAAGGGCTGTTCGGTGCTCGACATGACGGGCCTGGCGCAGAAGGGCGGCGCGGTCGTCAGCCATGTCCGCATCGCCGGGCGGCCGGATGACATCCACGCCGTGCGCATCTCGGCCGGCGGCGCGCGGCTGGTGCTCGGCTGCGACCTGGTGGTCGCGGCAAGCTTCGATGCGCTCTCCAAGATCCAGACGGGCCATACCCGCGCCGTGATCAACAGCCACGAGACGATCACCGGCGACTTCACACGCAACCCGGACTTCCACTTCCCCGCCCGGCGCCTGCACGAGCTGATCTCCGGCGCGACCGGGGCCGGCAACGTCGACTTCCTCGATGCCACGCGCCTTGCCGGCACGCTGATGGGCGATGCGATCGCCACCAACCTGTTCATGTTGGGCTACGCCTGGCAGAAGGGCCTGATCCCGATTTCGCTGGAGGCGCTGGAGAAGGCGGTCGAGCTCAACGGCGTCGCGGTCGAGGCCAACAAGCGGGCGCTCATCTGGGGCCGCCGGGCGGCGCACGACCTGGCCGCCGTGGAAAATGCCGCCCGGCCCCGACAGGCGCCGCAGAGCCACCACCTCTCGGCGAGCCTGGAAGAGATGGTGGGTCGCCGGATGGGCTTCCTGACCGATTACCAGGACGCGGCTTACGCGGTCCGCTACAAGGCGCTGGTCGACCGTGCCGAAGCCGCCGAGAGGGACAAGACGCCGGGCCTGTCGGGTTTCGCCCGGGCGGTCGCGCGCTATTACTTCAAGCTGCTCGCCTACAAGGATGAGTACGAGGTCGCGCGCCTATTCACCAGCGGCGAATTCACGGCCAAGCTCAAGGCACAGTTCGAGGGCGACTTCAAGCTCGGCTTGCACCTGGCCCCGCCGCTTTTGGCCCGGCGCGATCCCGGGACCGGGCACCTGATCAAGCGCGAGTTCGGGCCCTGGCTGATCCACGCCTTCAGGCTGCTGGCGGGCTTGCGCCGGCTGCGCGGCACGCCCTTCGACGTCTTCGGCTACACGGCCGAGCGACGCCAGGATCGCCGGCTGATCGCCGACTACGAGGCGCTGATCGAGGAGCTTTTGGCCGGGCTCTCGCCCGGGACCCACGGCCTGGCCGTCGAGCTCGCGGCGATCCCGGAAGAGATCCGCGGCTTCGGCCACATCAAGCAGGAGCACCTCTTGCCGGCCAAGGCACGCGAGGCCGAGCTGCGCGCCGCCTTCCGCGCCCCGGCGGCGCGGCGGACCGCGGCGGCGTAGGCCCCGGGCGGGGAACCGCGAGGCATGGCCGTCGCCGTCGTGGTCGGAGCCGGGCCGGGCCTGGGCGCGGCGCTCGCCCGGCGCTTCGCCGAAGCGCGGATGGCCGTCGCCGTCGCCCGCCGCCGGGCCGAGCAACTGGCCGCGCTCGCCGAAGAGACCGGCGGCAAGGCTTACGCCTGCGACGCCGCCGACCACGGTTCGGTCGCGGCGCTGTTCGACGCGGTGGTGCGCGATCTTGGGCCGCCGACTCTCGTGGTCTACAACGCCGGCGTCTACCGGCCCGGCGGCATTCTCGAGATCGCGCCGCAAGACTTCGAGCGCTGCTGGCGGATCGGCTGCCTGGGCGGCTTCCACGTCGGACAGGCGGCGGCGCGCCTGATGGTGGAGGCGGGCGAAGGGACGATCATCTTCACCGGCGCCACCGCCGCGCTCCGGGGCTCGGCGGGTTTCGCCAACCTGGCGGTGCCCAAGTTCGGCCTGCGCGCGCTCGCCCAGAGCATGGCCCGCGAGCTCGGCCCCAGGGGCATCCACGTCGCGCATTCCGTGATCGACGGCCAGATCGCGGGCGAGCGCCCGGGCGACCGGCCCGCGGAGCGCGGCGCGGACGCGGTCCTCGCCCCGGCGGCGATTGCCGAGGCCTACTACCAGCTTCACCTGCAGCCGAAGAGCGCCTGGACCCACGAGCTCGACTTCAGGCCCTGGGTGGAGAAGTTCTAGGTCCTGGGCGCGCGGCGTCGGATTCAGAGAGCGCGACAATGACCTACATCAAGGCGTTGCTGGCGGGGTTCCGGCATAATCGGGCGCGCGACGGAATTGTGAGCGGCGCCGTGCAATGTGCCAAATTGGCCGCCGGCGCGCGGGTTCGGCCTTCGGCGTCCCGACGGCACCACCCCAGGAGCTCTCATGTCCTTGGCTGGCGAATCATCCGATGCCGGCCCCCTTCGTCCGGTCGAGACGCGCCGAGACTTCCTCTATCTCGCCGCCGGGGCCACGGCCGCAGTGGGGACCGGGGCGGCGGTATGGCCGTTGATCGACAGCATGAATCCGGCTGCCGATGTCCTGGCCTTGTCTTCGGTCGAAGTCGATCTGGAGCCGATCCAGGTCGGTCAGCGGATCACCGTCAAATGGCGGGGGCAGCCGGTCTTCGTCTGCCGGCGGACGGCCGAGGAGGTCGCCAAAGCCAAAGCGGACGATGCAGCCGATCTGCGCGATCCCGAGCCCGACGGCAAGCGGGTGCAGCAGGACGAGTGGCTCGTCGTCGTCGGGATCTGCACCCACCTCGGTTGCGTCCCGCTCGGTCAGAGACCCGCTGACCCGAAAGGCCGGTGGGACGGCTGGTTCTGCGCGTGCCACGGCTCGCATTACGACACCTCGGGCCGGATTCGCAAAGGCCCGGCGCCAAAAAATCTATACGTCCCGGATTACGTCTTCTTTGACGATACCATGCTGCGCGTCGGATAGGGCAAACGTCCCGCCCGGGGCCTCGGCCTGAAGCTCCCCGACGCCCAAATCGGCGGGCAACTTCAAAAGGCAAGGCGCGGGGCACCGCGGCCACGCACCGCCGCGCGCAACGCCGCGCAGGCCCAGCGGCCAAGCAGGTCTCGGCGCAGATCTGCCCGATCTCGAGTGCGGGTTACGAGTGGTGGTCCGGGTGGGCCTTTTCGAAATCGGCCTTCTGTTCGGGCGTCGCCTCGCTCTGGTACTTCGCCTTCCACTCGGCGTAAGGCATGCCGTAGACGATCTCGCGCGCCTTTTCGTAGTCGATGTCGAGGCCCCGCTCCCGAGCCGCCGCGGCGTACCACTTCGACAAACAGTTCCGGCAGAAGCCGCTCAAGTTCATCAGGTCGATGTTCTGTACGTCCTTTCGTTCGCGCAGGTGCTCGACCAGCCGGCGGAATGCGGCCGCCTCGAGCTCGATGCGGGTTCGGTCGTCCATAAGTTACGTCCTCCCTTTAAACCTGCCCCAGATGTTGGCGGCGCCCGCCGCCTTGTCCAGCCCGCCCCGATCGCGCCAAGCGTTATACCGGCGAGCCCGCGAATGGACTCGCCTATCCTCCCTCAAGCGCCGGGCCGGGCCATTCGGCCCCTTGGCTTTCGCGCCAGGGGGCGCGGCGCGCGGTCGCGCTTGCCGCCGAGCCGATGAAGATGCCTGCAACGGCGCGGCGGTATTACAGCCCCGCCACCGTCTCCTCGATCAGCAGGTCGACGACCCGGCGCTGGGCTTCGATCTTGTCGGCCCCGGCCTTCACCGCCGCGTGGTACACCGCGAGCTGACGGTGCGCGCTGGTCCCGCCGGTGACGATCCGGCGCGCGTGCTCGACTTCGGG
>JBHIDD010000160.1:0-6272 GCA_046759925.1 Kiloniellaceae bacterium | reverse complement strand
CGATCTCGCGGCCCGCCCGGGCGAGCCACAGGCCGCCGGCCGGCGGGGCGTAGGCCCCCGGCAGGCTGGCGATTTCCTCGTCGAAGCCCTGGAAGCAGAGGTCGACCCCGAGCCAGTCGTGGTATTCGAGGAACAGCGCACGGACGGTTTTCAGGTCCGCCTTGCCCTCGGCCGGCTCGATCACAAGCACCGGGTCAGACACGGTTCTGGTTCGCCGCGAATGGCCGCACCGTATGGCCGTGGTTGACCGGGCCGTGGCCCTTGCCGAGGCCCGGGTTGGAGCGGATCGCCTCCTGCAAATAGGCGCGGGCGCGGACGACCGCGTCCCTTATGGCCATGTTCTGGGCCAGGCCCGTGGCGATCGCCGAGGCCAGCGTGCAGCCGGTGCCGTGGGTGTGCCGGGTCGCCAGGCGCGGGCTCTCGAAGGTCTCGACCGAACCGCCGGTCGCCAGCACGTCGCGGACCACATCGCCCGCCAGATGCCCGCCCTTGAGGAGCACCGCCTGCGGCCCGATGTCCAGCAGCTTGCCCGCGGCCGCGGCCATGCCGTCGAGATCGCGGATCGCCGTGGCCGTCAGGCGTTCGGCCTCAGGCAGGTTGGGCGTCAGCACCGCGGCACGCGGCACCAGGCGCCGGCTCAGGGTGTCCACCGCACCCGGATCGAGCAGCGAATCGCCGCTCTGCGCCACCATGACCGGATCGACGACCACGGGAATCTCCGGGTCCAGCTCGTCCAGGACGTCGCAGACCGCGTCGATCGCCCCGGCCTCGTGCAACATCCCGGTCTTGATCGCATCCGCGCCGATGTCCTCCAGCACGACCTGCATCTGTTGCCGGATGAAGGCCGGCGCGACGCCGACGATGCCGAAGACGCCCTCGGTGTTCTGCGCGGTCAGCGCGGTGACCGCGGTCGCGGCATAGCCGCCCAAGGCCGTGACCGTCTTGATATCGGCCTGGATCCCGGCGCCGCCGCCCGAATCCGAGCCGGCGACGATCAAGACGCGGGCCGCCACGGGCCTTCCCCGGCGCGGGCGGCTGCCATGAAGCCATGACGCGGGCCTCGCCCTTCGACGGGCGCCCCTTGGCCAAGCTCGGGGGTGCCGCCCTCATGCTGAGCGCGCCTGCCCGCCGTACGACTTCGGCAGGCGGGTCGAAACACGAGGGCCCGGCACCGCGTCACGGGCATCGTTGCAACAGCGCGCCTAACCGGCCACCCGGGCGATGGTCTCGGCGATCCTGTGCACCAGCTCGCCGACCAGCCCTTCGTCCTCGCCTTCGCCCATCACGCGAATCAGCGGCTCGGTGCCGGATTCTCGGATGACCAGCCGGCCGCTGTCG
Organism: Kiloniellaceae bacterium; assembly: GCA_046759925.1. Taxonomy (GTDB): domain Bacteria; phylum Pseudomonadota; class Alphaproteobacteria; order Kiloniellales; family J153; genus JBHIDD01. The sequence goes on along the minus strand of JBHIDD010000160.1, from coordinate 4,934 downwards.
CCCAGCGACCGCTCGGCCTCTTCGATCGCCTGCCGGACCCGCTTATCCTCGAGCGGCCGGCCGCCGTTGGTCCGCACGTTCTCGAGGACCTGCGGCAAGGGCGCGAAGACCCGGGTCACCCGGCTTGCCGGGCCGCCATCCTGCACCAGGACGGCGAGGACCTGGAGCGCCGCGATCAGGCCGTCGCCGGTCGTCGTGTAGTCGCTCAGTATGACGTGGCCGGACTGCTCGCCACCCACATTGTAGCCGTGCTCGCGCATCCGCTCGACGACGTAACGGTCGCCGACCGCGGTGCGGGCGAATTCCAGGCCGAGCCCGTCCAGGTAGCGCTCGAGGCCGAGGTTGGACATGAGCGTGCCGACCACGCCGCCGCCTTCGAGCCGGCCGGCCTGCTGCCAGGAGCGGGCGACCAGTCCGATCACCTGATCGCCGTCCACCAGCCGGCCGTGCTCGTCGGCCAGGACGGCACGGTCGGCGTCGCCGTCGAGCGCGATGCCCAGGTCCGCGCCGTGGGCGATCGCCGCCTGCTGCATGTTCTCCGGCGCCGTCGCGCCGCACTTGCGATTGATGTTGAAGCCGTCCGGCTCGACCCCGATCGGGATCACTTCGGCGCCAAGCTCGTAGAGCACCTTCGGCGCGACCCGGTAGGCCGCCCCGTTGGCGCAGTCGATCACGATCTTCATGCCGTCCAACCGCAAGCCCCGGGGGAAGCTGTTCTTGACGAACTCGATGTAACGGCCCAGCGCGTCGTCCAGGCGCCGGGCGTAACCCAAGCGGTCGCACGACGCGAGCTCGTCCGAGGTCCCGTTGTCGATGCGCGACTCGATCGCCCGCTCGACCTCGTCGGACAGCTTGTAGCCGTCCGGGCCGAACAGCTTGATGCCGTTGTCCTGATAGGGGTTGTGCGAGGCCGAGATCATCACGCCCATATCGGCGCGCAACGAGCGGGTCAACATGGCCACCGCCGGGGTCGGCAGGGGGCCGAGCAGGACGACGTCCATACCGACCGAGATGAAGCCCGCGGTCAGCGCGGGCTCCAGCATGTAGCCGGAGAGCCGCGTGTCCTTGCCGATCACCACCAGGTGGCGGTGGTCGCCGCGGCGGAACTCCAGGCCGGCGGCCTTGGCCACGGCAAGGGCCGTTTCGGCGGTGACTGGTTCGCTGTTCGCGGTGCCGCGGATGCCGTCGGTGCCGAATAGCTTGCGCGTCATTGGCGGTCCCGAATCGATTCCGAGAAGACTCCTCGGCGCGCCGCCTTATAGCAGAACCACGGCGTGCTTTCACGCGAAGAGATTTCCATGCGCCTCGGGCCCTCCGCCGCCGGGGTCAGGCGGTCGCCACCGTATCGACCGCCTCGGCCGCGGTGATCGCGCGCCATATGGTTATGGCCTGCACGGTTTCGGCCACGTCGTGGGCGCGGATGATCTGGACGCCCCGCTCCAGGCCGGCGATCGCCGCCGCGAGCGAACCCGGAACCCGGCCCTTCGGCGGTTCGCCGCGGGACAACCGGCTGATGAAGCTTTTCCGGCTGACGCCCAGCAGGACCGGACAGCCGAGCCCCTGGTACAGCGCCAGCTGGTCGAGGATCTGCAGGTTGTGGTCCAGCGTCTTGCCGAAGCCGATGCCGGGATCGACGGCGACCCGCGCGCGCCGGATTCCGGCCGCCTCGCAGGCCTCGACACGCGCGGCCAGAAAATCGAAGACATCGAGCGGCGCATCGTCGTAGGTCGGGTCCACCTGCATGGTCCGCGGATCGCCCTGCATGTGCATCAGCACCACCGGGACCTCGGCCTCGGCGGCCACGCTCAGGCTCCGCGGGTCGCCGACAAGCGCGGTCACGTCGTTGACGATCCGGGCTCCGGCAGCCAGCGCCTCGGCCATGACCCGGGCATGGCAGGTGTCGATGGAGACCAGGGCGCCGCCCTCCGCCAGGGCGCGCACCACGGGGATGACCCGGCGCAGCTCCTCCGCTTCGCCGACCGGGTCCGCACCCGGGCGGGTCGATTCGCCGCCCACGTCAAGGACCGCCGCCCCCGCCTCCAGCATGGCCAGACCGTCGGCGATGGCCTTGCCGGTATCGAAGCGGTCGCCGCCGTCGGAAAAGCTGTCGGGCGTCACGTTGATCACGCCCATGACCTGCGGCCGGTCGAAGGTAATCCCGGCAAAGGGCGCGCGCCGCGCGCGCAGGCGTTCCAGCCAGGTCTCCGCTGCCGCGGCCATGCCCGGGCCGCAGCGTTCGGCCCAGTCGACGACCTGAGTGAGCGGCACCACCTGCCGGGCGATCTCCGTCCCGTCGTCGCGCAGCACCGCCTCGCAGGCGGTGAACGCCAGCGGTCCCCCGGCCAGCGGCAAACCCTCCGCGGCGCCGACGGCGGGACCGCCGATGCCCAACGGGCGGAGCGTGAGTTTTCCGGTCATGATCCGCGGCCCCGGAATCCGTTGCCAGAGATATTAAAGCAAAACCCCGCATGTCTGCGGGGTAATTGCGGTTGTCCCGGGCGGTGTTTCCTCTGTCAGCCGCCTGGCTCAGCTGCCGGGCTGGGGCTCCGGCTTCAAGCCGCCGGGCGCATCCTTGCCCGGGCCCTTCTTCGATGCCTTGCCGCTCGCCGGCACCGAGGACCGGCGCCCGCTCGGCCTCTGGGCGCCCGCCGGCTCGCTGCGGTCAATCGCTTCGCCGCGCAGGATCGCATCCACCTCGGTGGCGGTCAGGGTCTCGTATTCGAGCAGGCCCTTGGCGAGGGCGTGCAGGTCGTCCATGTGCGCGGTCAGCACTTCCCGCGCCGCGGATTCGGCCTCCTCGATGACCCGGCGGATTTCCTCGTCGATCATCTGCGCGGTCGCCTCAGAGATGTGCTGGCTGCGCGCCACCGAGTGGCCCAGGAAGACCTCTTCCTGGTTCTCGTTGTAACGCAGCGGGCCGAGTTTCTCGCTCATGCCCCACTCGGTGACCATGGAGCGGGCGAGAAGGGTCGCCTGCTGGATGTCGTTGCCGGCACCGGTGGTTACGTTCTCGGGACCGTAGATCAACTCCTCGGCCACCCGGCCGCCGAACATCATCGCCAGCTTCGCCGTGAGTTCGGTCTTCTTGTAACCGTAGCGGTCCTTCTCCGGCAGGTTCATGGTCACCCCCAGCGCCCGGCCGCGCGGGATAATGGTGACCTTGTGCAGCGGGTCGTTGCCGGGGACGTAGAGCCCGACCAGCGCATGGCCCGCCTCGTGATAGGCGGTGAGCTCCTTCTCCTCTTCGGTCATCACCATGGACCGGCGCTCGGCGCCCATCAGGACCTTGTCCTTGGCGAACTCGAAGTCGGCCATGGTGACCACCCGCTTGCCGCTGCGCGCCGCGATCAGCGCCGCCTCGTTCACCAGGTTGGCCAAATCGGCGCCGGAGAATCCCGGCGTGCCGCGGGCGATGATCCTGGGTTCCACGTCGGGCGCCAGCGGCACCTTGCGCATATGCACCTTGAGGATCTTTTCCCGGCCCAGCACGTCGGGGTTCGGCACCACCACCTGGCGGTCGAAGCGGCCGGGCCGGAGCAGCGCCGGGTCGAGCACGTCCGGCCGGTTGGTCGCGGCGATCAGGATCACGCCTTCGTTCGTCTCGAATCCGTCCATCTCGACCAGCAACTGGTTCAAGGTCTGCTCGCGCTCGTCGTTGCCGCCGCCGAGCCCCGCCCCGCGGTGCCGGCCGACCGCGTCGATCTCGTCGATGAAGATGATGCAGGGGGCATTCTTCTTGCCCTGCTCGAACATGTCGCGCACGCGGCTGGCGCCGACCCCGACGAACATCTCGACGAAATCGGATCCGGAAATGGTGAAGAACGGCACGTTGGCCTCGCCGGCGATGGCGCGGGCAAGCAGGGTCTTGCCGGTGCCCGGCGGCCCAACCAGCAGACAGCCCTTGGGGATCTTGCCGCCCAGGCGCTGGAACTTCTGCGGATCGCGGAGGAATTCGACGACCTCCTCCAGCTCCTCCTTCGCCTCGTCGATGCCGGCAACATCGTCGAAGGTCACACGCCCGATCTTCTCGGTCAGCAACCGCGCCTTGCTCTTTCCGAATCCCATGGCCTTGCCGCCGCCGGACTGCATCTGGCGCATGAAGAAGATCCACACGCCGATGAGCAGCAGCATCGGGAACCAGGAGATCAGAATCGACAGCAGCGGGCTGACTTCCTCCGGCGGCGCCGCCTCGATGCGCACGCCGTTATCGCGCAGCCGCTGGACCAGGCCCGGGTCTTCCGGCGCGAAGGTCTTGAACTGCCGTTCGTCGCGGAATCGGCCTTCGATCTCCTGTCCCTGGATGGTCACTTCGCGCACTTGGCCGTTCTCGACCTGATCGATGAAATCGGAGAACGCCAGCTCCTGCTGCGGGCCGCGCGTGGCGGCACCCTGGAACAGGTTGAACAACGCAAAGAGCAGCAGCACGATGACCAGCCAAAGTGCTGCGTTGCGGCTGAAATTCAAACTCGGAACCCTTCCACTGCGCGCCGCGGCCGAAACTGCCTGGGCGCCAATCAAGAGTAGCAGGTCTTTATCCCAACTATAAAGATAATGCACCTTCTCGTCTAAGCAACTGTAAAGGCTGCGGCGGTGAGGCCCAGTTTCGGGGCGAAAAGGCATTTTTTTATGGTTAATTCGGCCGCGCGACCGCGGGCATACCCCAGATGCGGCACCGCGACCAAGCCCCGGCCGTCGCGCAAAGCCGGCAATGCGGGCCGCGCGGGCGCCGGAATCCGCCATTTCAATGGTTCGGATCCGGCCGCGCGCAGCTCGGCCCCGCCCGCCGCCGCCAGGGGGCCGAGGGTCAACCGCCCCCGAACCGCCCCGGCCCGGCGGCCGAGCTCGATTTCGAACCGGCCGTCCCAGAGCACGCTTTGGCCCGCCCGCACGGGCAGCTCGGGGGCGCCGGCCGGCTCGCGCACGATCAGAAGCCG
>JBHIDD010000159.1:0-6291 GCA_046759925.1 Kiloniellaceae bacterium | reverse complement strand
TCATCAAGTTCTCGGTCGACTGGTGGAGCACCCTGCACCAGCCGGCCAGCGTGCTCCGCCTCGACGGGCCGACGATCCACAGCTCGATGCTCTGGCCGCTGCTGGCCATGGCGCTGGGATTCATGTCCTACTACCTCACCCTGCTGCTGCTCCGGGTGAAAAGCGAACTGATCGCCGCGCGGCTGCGCGCGCGTACCCTGGCCGCGCTCGACGCGTCGTGAGCGCCCGGGCATCGCCGCGCGCTTTCGTGACTGATCAAAGCGGCCCGGAGACCCTACATTCAGTGGTAACGGCGGAACACCCGAAGAACAGATGGAGCAAATTCAGACATTTCTCGCCATGGGCGGCTACGGGGCCTTCGTCTGGCCGGCCTTCGGGCTGACCGCGCTGGTCATGGTGTGGCTGCTGGCCGCGACCCTGCGTGGCCTGCGCGCCCGCGAGCGCGCGCTCAAGGAGCTGCAGGTGGCCGCGCCGGCGGCGCGGCCCCGCGGCAACCGGGACGCGGCGCCGTGACCCGCAGCAACCGGGACGCGGCGCCGTGACCCGCAGGCGGCGGCGGCTTTACCTGATACTCGCCGGCATGCTGGCGGTCTTCGGCGCCACCGCGCTGTTCTTGGTCGCCTTCGAGGAGGGGGTGATCTTCTTCTACAGCCCGAGCGACCTCAAGGCCCGTGCGGCGCCGGTGGACCGGCCGATCCGCCTGGGCGGACTGGTCGAGGAAGGCTCGCTCGAGCGCCTGGGTGACGGCATCACCGTGGAATTTCGGGTGACCGACCTGACGGAGAGCGTGCCGGTCACCTACCGGGGCATCCTGCCAGACCTGTTCCGCGAGGGCCAGGGCGTGGTGGCCGAGGGCAGCTTGGGTCCCGACGGCGTTTTCGTCGCGCGCGAGGTGCTGGCCAAGCACGACGAAAACTACATGCCGCCGGAGGTGGCCGAGGCCCTCAAGAAGTCGGGCCGGTGGCGGGGGGCGGAGACAGGCACGCCATGATCCCCGAACTCGGCCACTTCGCCCTGATCTTGGCGCTCGTCGTGGCCCTCGTGCAGGGCAGCCTGCCGTTCCTCGGCGCCGCCCGCGGGCATGCCGGCTGGATGGCGGCCGCGCGGCCGGCGGCGCTGCTCCAGCTCCTGTTCATCGCCGCCGCCTTCCTCGCCCTCATGCACGCCTACGTGACCTCGGACTTCACCGTGCTCAACGTGGTACGCAATTCCCATTCGGCGAAGCCGCTGCTCTACAAGATCACCGGGCTCTGGGGCAATCACGAGGGCTCGATGATCTTGTGGGTCCTGATCCTCGCCACCTTCGGCGCCGCCGTGGCGCTTTTCGGCGGCAACCTGCCGCCCGCCTTGCGCGCCCGCGTGCTCTCGGTGCAGGCCTGGATCGCGACAGGCTTCTTGACGTTCTCGCTGCTGACCTCGAACCCTTTCCAGCGGATCTTCCCGCCGCCGCCCGACGGCCAGGACCTCAACCCGCTGCTGCAGGATCCGGGCCTCGCGTTCCATCCACCCATGCTCTACATGGGCTACGTCGGCTTTTCGATCGCCTTTTCCTTCGCGGTCGCGGCGCTCGTCGAGGGCCGGGTGGACGCCGCTTGGGCGCGTTGGGTGCGACCCTGGACGCTCGCCGCCTGGTGCTTCTTGACCGCCGGCATCGCGCTCGGCAGCTGGTGGGCCTACTACGAGCTCGGCTGGGGCGGCTGGTGGTTCTGGGATCCGGTCGAGAACGTCTCGTTCATGCCCTGGCTGATGGGCACGGCCCTGTTGCATTCGGCCATCGTGGTCGAGAAGCGGGACTCGCTGAAATCCTGGACCATCCTGCTGGCGATACTGACATTTTCCCTGTCGCTGATCGGCACCTTCATCGTGCGCTCCGGCGTGCTCACCTCGGTGCACGCCTTCGCCAACGATCCGGCGCGCGGTCTGTTCATCCTGCTGCTGCTGTGCCTCACCATCGGCGGATCGCTGCTGCTCTTCGCGTTGCGCGCACCGGCGCTGAAACCCGGCGGCCTGTTCGCGCCGGTCAGCCGCGAGGGCGGCTTGGTGCTGAACAACCTGCTGCTCTCCACCGCCTGCGCCACGGTGCTTCTGGGCACGCTCTACCCCCTGTTCCTGGAGGCACTCGGCGGCGGCAAGGTCTCGGTGGGCCCGCCGTTCTACAACATGACCTTCGTGCCGATCATGGCGCCCCTCGTCGCGGCCATGGCGGCGGGGCCGTTTCTCGCCTGGAAGCGGGCCGACCTCGCCGGCGTGCTGGGGCGCCTGAAGCTCGCTCTGGCGGCGGCGGTTGCGGCGGCGCTTATCGCCCTTTACCTGGAACGCGGCGGGCCGGTTCTGGCCCTGCTCGCCATGGGGCTCGCCGCCTGGCTTTTCGTCGGCAGCCTGAGCGAATGGGCCGAGCGGACCAGGTTGTTGCGCGCGCCGATTCCGGAAAGCCTGCGCCGGGCGCGCCATCTGCCGCGCGCGGCCCACGGTATGACGCTCGCCCATGCGGGCCTGGCGATCGCGATCGCCGGGATGGCCGCCTCCGCCAGTTGGCGGGCCGAAGAGGTCCGCATCATGCGCCCCGGCGAGACCGTCGAGGTCGCCGGATACAGTTACCGCTTCGAGGGCGTGACGAGACTCGAGGTGAACCGGCTTGAGGGCCGGAACTACACCAGCGACATGGCCGCCTTCACGGTGACCCGCGAGGGCCGGGAGGTGGCCCGGCTGAGGCCCGAGAAACGGCTCTATCCCGTGGCCAACATGCCGACGACCGAGGCCGCGATCCACACCACCGGCCTGGCCGACCTCTATGCCGTGATCGGCGATCCGGACGGCAGGGGCGGCTGGACCGTGCGGATCTTTCACGAGCCGCTGGTCCCCTGGATCTGGACCGGGGCGCTTGTCATGGTGCTCGGCGGCGCGGTGTCCCTGAGCGACCGGCGGCTTAGGATCGGCGCCCCGGCGCGCCGCCGCAAGGCGCCCGCCGGCGCGGCGGCGGCCGGGGCCTGAGCCCGATGGCACCGGGCATCGCCGTAACGACCCGGCTGCTTTTCCTGGCGCCGGCGCTCGGCTTCGGGGTCGTGGCGGCTTACTTCCTCTGGGGCCTCGACCCGATGCGCGACCCGAGCGCGGTGCCCTCGGTGATGATCGAAAAGCCGGTGCCGACCTTCGACCTGCCGCCGATTGCCGGCCTGCCCGGGCCGGGCCTGTCGTCGGCCGACCTGGAGTCCGGCGAGGTCACCCTGGTCAACTTCTTCGCCTCCTGGTGCTTTCCCTGCCGGATCGAGCACCCGATTCTGACGGAGCTCGCCGAACGGGATCGGGTGCGCCTCGTCGGCATCAACTACAAGAACGACCCGCAGGAAGCCCGGACCTGGCTTGCCCAGCTCGGCAACCCTTACGCGCGGATCGGCGCCGACCGGGACGGTCGGGTCGGCATCGAGTGGGGTGTCTACGGCCTGCCCGAGACATTCGTCGTCGACGGCACGGGGCGGATCCGCTACCGCCATGTCGGTCCGATCGACGGCCGCGCGCTTGAGTCCACGATCCGGCCGCTGCTCGAGGAGCTCCGTAAATGAGGCCCCTCCTGCTCGCGCTTACGGTGTTGTTGACCGCGCCGGCCTGGCCCCTCTTCTCGCCCGCCCTACCGGCCTGGGCGGTGGAGCCGGACGAGATGCTCGACGATCCCGAGCTCGAGGCGCGCGCCCGGGCCCTGTCCAAGGAGATCCGCTGCCTGGTCTGTCAGAACGAATCAATCGATTCCTCGAATGCCGATCTGGCCCGCGACCTGCGCATCCTGGTGCGCGAGCGCCTGGTGGCCGGGGACAGCGACCGGGAGGTCCTGGACTTCCTGGTCGCGCGTTACGGCGACTTCGTGCTGCTGAACCCGCCGATGAAGCCCACGACCTATCTGCTGTGGTTCGGACCGGCGCTCATCCTGCTGGCCGGGGCGATCGGCGTCGCGGTCTATTTCAGGCGCCGGCGCCGGGCGGGGGCCGAGGCCGCGCCGCTCAGCCCCGAGGAGCGCGCGCGTCTCGAGGCCATGCTCGAGACCCCGCCGGATTCGCCGGGGTCATGCGATTCTGGGCCGTTGCCGCCGGCCTGACCGCGCTGGCGGTGGGGCTGCTGCTGCCGCCGCTCCTGCGCCGGCCGACGCGGGGCTGGCCGCGCGCCGCCTACGACCTGACGGTGTACCGCGATCAGCTGGCCGAGATCGAGCGCGACCTGGCACGCGGCACCTTGAGCGCCGATCAGGCCGCGGCCGCGCGCACCGAGATCGAGCGGCGGCTTCTGGCCGCCGCCGCGGGCCGGGAAGGGCCGGCGGCGGCGGACCCGGCCGACGAGACCTCTGGAAGCGGCGCGCCCGCCGACCCGCGACGCCGCGCCGGCCGCTGGCTGGCCGTGGCGCTCACGATCGGCCTGCCGGCGGCGGCCTTCGCGCTCTATGCCATCCTGGGCGCGCCCGGCGTGCCCAGCCTGCCCTTCGCCGAGCGTCCGGCCCCGGAACGGACCGCGGCCGAGGCGCGCCACGACGAGGTCGCCCGGCTGGCCGCGCAACTGGCCGCCCGCATGGCCGAAAGGCCGGACGACCCGCGCGGCTGGCTGCTGCTCGCCCGGACGTATCGCACGATCGACCGGCATGCCGAGGCCGCCGAGGCCTTCGGCGAGGCGATCGCCCGCGGCCTCGACCAGGCGGAGGTCCACGCCGCCCGCGGCGAGATGCTGGTGGCGGCCGACAACGGTTCCGTGGGCCCGGAGGCGCGCCGCGCCTTTGCCGCCGCGCTGGAGCAGGACCCCGCGAACCCCCGGGCCCGTTATTACGCGGGTCTGGCGCTCGCCCAGGACGGCCACCTGCGTGTGGCGCTCGACCTCTGGGTTGCGCTGGCCCGGGAGGCGCCGGCCGACGCGGCCTGGCGTCCGGTCGTCGAGCGCCAGATCCAGGAGGCGGCGGCGCGCCTCGGCCTCGACCCCAGTGAACTGCCGCAGGCCGCGGATACGCCGCGGAACGCCGAAGCGCCGGGGACCGGCGCACCGCCCGGGCCGAGCGCGGCCGATATCGAGGCCGCGGCCAGGATGTCCCCGGAGGCGCGCGCCGCCTTGATCCGCGCCATGGTCGAGCGGCTGGCCGCGCGCCTGGAGGCGCAGCCAGAGGATTTCGACGGCTGGCTTCGGCTAGCCCGGGCGTACAGCGTCCTCGGCGAGCCGGCGGCGGCCGAACGCGCCCTGGATCGGGCCGCCCGGCTGGTCCGGGACCTGCCCGACGGCGCCCCGGAGCGGGGCGCGCTCAACCGGGCCCGGAAGGCCGTGGCGCCGGCACCTTGAGCCGGCCGCGGGGCGCGGCGCACAAGTCCTTGAAAATCCCGCCGATCGCGCGGATTATTGCTTTGACACCCGGGCAAAGACAACTAACGTTCATGACCAAGACGCCGGCAACGGCGTCGGAAAAAGGGTAGGTCACAGGGAGACTTTCACCCGATGGCGGAGGCAGCCGCCGCGACATCGCCGAGGGAAGCCGCGCTGGTCTGCGAGGACATCCACAAGAGCTTCGGGGCCCTCGAGGTCCTGAAGGGCGTCTCGATGACCGCGCAGGAAGGCGACGTCATCGCGATGCTGGGCTCCAGCGGTTCCGGCAAGAGCACGTTCCTGAGGTGCATCAACCTTCTGGAGACGCCGGATTCCGGGCGGGTTTACGTCAACGGCGAACTCATCCGCATGACCAAGACCCGGTCCGGCAAGGCTGCCCCCGCCGACCACGACCAAGTCGACCGGATCCGCTCGCGCCTGGGCATGGTGTTCCAGCAGTTCAACCTGTGGTCCCACATGACGGTGCTCGAGAACGTCATCGAGGCGCCGGTGCACGTCCTCAAGGTTCCGAAGGCCGAGGCCCACGCGCGGGCGCGGGCGGTTCTCGACAAGGTCGGCCTCGACGACAAGCTGGACTACTACCCCGCGCATCTCTCCGGCGGCCAGCAGCAGCGCGCCGCGATCGCCCGGGCGCTGGCCATGGAGCCCGAGGTCATGCTGTTCGACGAGCCGACCTCGGCGCTCGATCCGGAGCTGGTCGGCGAGGTCTTGCGGGTCATCCGCCGGCTCGCCGAGGAAGGCCGGACCATGGTCGTGGTCACCCACGAAATGGGCTTCGCGCGCGAGGTTTCCTCGCACGTGATCTTCCTGCACGAAGGCCGGGTCGAGGAAGAGGGCCCGCCCGGGCAAGTCTTCGGCAACCAGAAGTCGGAGCGCTTCCGGCAATTCCTGGCCAGCAACCTGTAACCCATGGGGGATACGACCAACCTGTAACCCATGGGGGAT
>JBHIDD010000158.1:0-6370 GCA_046759925.1 Kiloniellaceae bacterium | reverse complement strand
CGGTGGTGGCGCAGATGGCCGACCGCATCATGGTGCTGCGCTACGGACACCTGGTTGAGGAAGGCAATGCCCGCGAGCTGCTCGCCAACCCCAAGGAAGACTACACGCGGAAGTTGATCGCGGTGCGGAGCTTCCGCAAGGCGGCGGCGGACACCGCCGAGGATCGGGCGCTCCTGAGGGTAGAGGACCTATCGGCGAGCTACGGCGGCAGCGGCGGACTCCTGGTGCTTCAGGACATCAACCTCGAGATCCACCGGGCGCGGACGGTGGCGATCGTGGGTGAATCGGGCAGCGGCAAGAGCACGCTCGCACGCGCGGTCACGGGCCTCTTGCCGCCGATCAAGGGCCGCGTCCTGTACGGGGACGAGGAGCTGCCACCGGCGCTCGCCCAGCGCGACCGCGACCAGCTGCGCCGGTTGCAGATGATCTACCAGATGCCCGACACCGCCTTGAACCCGCGCCAGCGGGTGCGCGACGTCATCGGCCGGCCGCTCGATTTCTATCTCGGGCTCAAGGGGGCCGAGCGCGAGAAGCGGTTGAAGGAGCTTTTGACGATGATCGAGCTCGAGCCCGACGACTTCATCGACCGCTACCCGGGAGAGCTGTCCGGTGGCCAGAAGCAGCGCATCTGCATCGCACGCGCACTGGCGGCGGAACCCGAGCTCATCATCTGCGACGAGGTAACCTCGGCGCTCGACCAGCTGGTGGCGGAGGAAATCCTGAAGCTGCTGCAACGCCTGCAGGACGAGCTCCAAGTTTCCTACATGTTCATCACCCACGATCTGGCCACGGTGAAGGCGGTCGCCGACGAGATTGTCGTCATGCTGCAAGGCGAAATCGTCGAGCAAGGCGAGAAGCAAGAGATCCTCACCCCGCCCCATCACGAATATACCGAACTGCTTCTCTCGTCCGTGCCCGAGATGGATCCCGATTGGCTCAACGGTGTTCTGGAGAAGCGCGAAGCCGCCCAGTCCTCCTGACCCCCCGGCCGGCGCCCAGGATCGATCCGAGACGCTCATTGCGGCGGCGCGGCCCTGTCGAGGCCGGGCGGTCGCGCGGCACCGGCGAGCCGATGTAATCGCGGTTGACCCGGGCGCCGGGCCGGACAAGCCGGTGGCGTGGCGGCCCGTAACGACTCTGTGATGAACGGTGACTTATCGGCCTTGCCGGTTTCGGTTAACCTTTTATTAAGGTTTTCCCGTTTCAGTAGTAAACTTGCCAGGAGGATCGCGTAAAGCTATAAGGTCGTGAAAGGACGATATTTGCGATGCAGACCTCGGCGAGATCCGGCATTTCGTTGGCGGCTCGGTCACGGACCGGCGCGATGACGGCGATCCGCGCGGCAACTTGGGCTCTCATCGCAGCCAGCCTTCTGGCTGCCTCCGCGGCGCTGGCGGACGGCCCCGGACCCGACTCCGACCGGGATGAATTGCCCGGCGGCCCGCAAGATGCGCGGGTCCGGTTTGAATCGCTGACCTCGGGCAACCCGGCCGACGTGGACCAACTGACCTATTTCACGCCGCGCTTCGGGGGCCTCCCGGCGGCTTTGAGCTACCCGCCGGGCCTGATCGGCGGGGCTGCCGCCGAGACCTTCTCCATGCGGGCCGGCCGCGAGCCAAGCGAACGCGATGGCATCGGGCTCGGCGTGAATCTCGCCGAGATCTTCGACCGGATCGACGTTGCGGCCGGTTTCGGCTACCGTCTTGCCGCCCGGCCCGACGATCCAATCCGCTTCGCCCCGGACGGCCTCGAAGGTTGGAGCCTCGGTCTGAACCTCGGCGGTTACGGATTCACCATCGGTGGCTCGTATAGCAGCCGGGCGGAGGGCCATGCCCCCGCCGGCGGCCTCGCATCGACCGAAGGACGCGCCTTCGATCTCGGCGCGTCCTATGCGACCGGCCCTTGGCAATTCGGCATCACCTACTTCCAGAGCGCGGTTCAAGGTTTCCTCGCGCAGCCTGACGACGACGAGATGAAATCCTTAGAAGCGGGCGTCGCCTTGGCGCTTCGGCCGGGGATGACCGCCGGCGCCCGCGTCCTCTATTCCCAGAGGGACTCGGACATCGACAGCGATTCCGAGGGGCACATCGGCATCGTCGGTATCCGGGTCGACTTTTAGGGCGCGTCGGAGCCGCAGATTCCCCGGCCGTGGAGGACGGCTGCCGAGGCTTTCCGCCAAAGGCCCCCGCTTTCCCGCCAGCCAGAGGCTGCCGAAGGCAAGCGGTCCGGCAGCCGACCTCCGGCGGGCCGTCAGCCCTGGGTCATGCACTCGGTCAGCCAGGCGGCGATGCCGATCAACGCGATCGCCACGAGCATGATCGTAACCGCGGCGCGGAAGCGGCGCCGGTTCCGGGCGCGCCCTTCGGCGGCGCGGCCGGCCCGCGCGACCGCAGCCTTGGCCTCGGCGCCCGCGATGTGCGCGGGGCTGTTCCGTTCCGCCGTCTCGGCAAGCGTCCGGCCGAATTCGACGTCCCGTTCCCTGGCGTGGTCTGGCATGGCCCTCCCGCCCCGGCGGCAGCCCGGCCGAACATCGGAGGCGGCCGAGTCGCTCGGCCGCGAAGATATACCCGGTCGGCCAGTCCGACAAAGCCCCGACGATCGCCGTGCCGTGGAGGGCTGTGCCGGCCGGTTGCTGGCGGGCGCGTCGGCGCGGATCCGGTGCACTGGGGCGTGGCCTGACCGCAACCGAGAGGTACTCGCAGACCGGACACCCCTCGACTTACCTGCGCCTGGGGCGACGGCGTCGAAACGACGCGGGGCGCAGAGGTGTTCGGGGACCGGACGCGAAGCGCGGCCGGGTCCCTGCGGTTCAGGCCGCCACGACCGCGTCCTCGGAAATCAGCCGCTCGATCTCCGCCGCGCCGTAGCCGTGCTCGGCCAACACCTCGCGGGTGTGCTCGCCGTAGAGCGGCGCGGCCGCCGCCACCGCGCCCGGAGTTCCCGAGAACTTGACCGGCGGGCCCAGCGTCTTGACCGGGCCGAGCCGGGCGTGGGCCACCTCGACGACCATCCCACGGGCGACCGCCTGGGGGTCTTGGTGCACTTCGCCGATACTCAAGACCGGCCCCGCCGGCAACCCCGCGGACTCCAGCCGGGCCAGCCAATCCGCCGTGCCGCGGCTGTGGAAGATCTCGGCCAAGGCCAGCTCCAGCTCCTTCAGATGGGCCATGCGCCGGGCGTTGTCGGCGAAGCGGGGGTCGTCCGCCAGCTCCGGCGCCTCGATCGCCTCGAGCAGGCGCAGCCAGTTCGCCTGGTTGGCCGCGCCGACGGTGATCCAGCCGTCCGCCGTCTGGAACGCCTGATAAGGGGCGTTCAGCGGATGGGCGGAACCCATCGGCTCCGGCGACCGGCCGGTGGCAAAGGCGATCGCCGACTGCCAGTAGCTGTGCACGATGCCCGCCTCGAAGAGCGAGGTATCGACCCGCTGGCCGCGGCCGGTCTTCTGGCGCTCGATATGGGCGGCCAGTATCCCCATGGCGCCCAGGATGCCGGCGGTGATGTCGGTAACCGGGGCGCCGACCTTGACCGGCGGCCGGCCCGGCCCCTCGCCGGTGATGCTCATGAGCCCGCTCATGCCCTGGGCGATCAAATCGAAGCCGCCGCGCTCGGCATAGGGCCCGGTGCGCCCGAAGCCGGAGATCTCACAGTAGATGAGGCCAGGGTTGTCTTCCCGCAGCGTCTCGTAGCCGAGGCCGAAACGCTCCATGGTGCCGCGCCGGTAGTTCTCGATCACCACGTCCGCCGCCCCCAGCAGCCGGCGCAGGACCGCCCTGCCCGCCTCGTGCTTGAGGTTGACGGCGATGCCCCGCTTGTTGCGGTTCAACATCATGAAGGCCGCCGACTCGCCGCCGATGTCCGGGGGCAGGAAGCGCCGCGAGTCATCGCCGCCGGGAACCTTTTCCACCTTGACGACTTCGGCGCCCATGTCCGCGAGCATGAGCCCGCAGACCGGCCCGGCCATGATGTGGGCCAGCTCGATGACCTTGAGGCCGGATAGCGCGCCCTGGCCGCCGGTCATCTCGGCGCTCTTGTTCGCGCCCTCATGTCAGCGCCCCTTGAACACCGGGGTCGTCTTCTCGAGGAAGGCACGGTAGCCGATCCGGAAGTCCTCGGTGCCGAAGCAGGCGTAGCCCTCGTCCAGCTCCGCCGCGCCCAGCGGCGCGGGATCCTCGAGGCGGCGGAGGAACCCCTTGTGCCAGCGGGCGACCAGCGGGGCGCCCTCGGCGATCCGCCGGGCGGTCTGGTAAGCCTCCTCCGCCACCTTGCGGTCGGGCACGACCCGGGTGACCAGTCCCTTTTCCCTGGCCTCGGCGGCGCCGAAGACCCGCCCCTCGAGCAGGATCTCCAGGGTCGCGGCACGGCCGACCAGGCGGAACAGCCCCTCCAACTCGGGGTACGCCATGACCAGGCCGAGCCGCTTGATCGGCACGCCGAACCGGCTCGATTCACCGCAGATCCTAAGGTCGCAGAGCGCGGCGATCTCCAGGCCGCCGCCGACGCAGATGCCTTCGATGAGCGCCACCGTCGGGTGGCGGCAGTCCCTCACCGCCCCCAGGCTCTCGTGCAGCACCTCGCCGTAGGCCTTGGCCTGCTCCGGATTGGAGCGATCGGTCTCGAACTCGCCGATGTCGTTGCCCGGCGAGAAGGCCTTGCCGCCCGCCCCGCGCAGGACCACGCAGCGCAGGCCCTCGTCGTCCGAGAGCGCCCGCATCACCTCGCCGAGCCGCCGCCACATCGGTTTGGTGATGGCGTTCAGCTTGCCGGGCCGGTTGAGGACGACGGTGGCGATCGCCGCGTCGCGTTGCACCAGAATGAGGTCAGACATGGCGTCCCTTCCGAACTTTCTCTCGGCCTATTTGAAGAGGACCTCGACCAGCGGCATGGGCGCCGCCGGCCCCGAGGCTACCAGCACGCGCATGACGAAGGGAACCGGGTTGAAATGGATGCGGCCTTGCTGGCGGTCCGCCCTGGCGACCGGGCGCGCCGCGATGCCGGCGGCGGCCGATGCCCGGATCGAGGGTCAGCGCCGGCCTCGATACGCTGCCGGCGTGCGGCGCCTCATCCGGCCGACGAGGCGCTCTCGAGCGGCCGAAGATCGGCATCGTCGGGCGCCCCGGCCAGATAGTCCAGGGCGGCCTGCACGCCGCCCTTGTCGTGCGGCACACCCGCCGCCTCCAGGCCCATCTCCACCCCGGCAAGGGTCCCGGCCAGCATCAGCGCGTTGAAGGCGCCGAGGTGGCCGATCCGGAAGACCTTGCCCTGGACCTTGCCGAGGCCGTTGCCCAGCGACATGTCGAAGCGTTCCAGCACCACCTTCCGGAAGGCATCCGCGTCGCACCCCTGGGGCATCAGCACGGCGGTCAGCGTGTTGCTGTACTCGCGCGGATTGACGCAGAGAATCTCCAGGCCCCAGGCCCGCACCGCCCGGCGGGTCGCCTCGGCGAGCCGGGCGTGGCGGGCGAAGACGTTGTCCAGGCCCTCCTCAAGCAGCATTCGGAGCGCCTCGCGCAGGCCGAAGAGCAGGTTGGTCGCGGGGGTATAGGGGAAAAAGCCCTTGGCGTTGGCGGCGAACATCTCGTCCCAGGCCCAGTAGGCGCGCGGCAGCCGGGCGGCCTCGGATGCCTTTTGCGCCTTTTCGCTCACCGCATTGAAGCTTAACCCTGGCGGAAGCATCAGGCCCTTCTGCGATCCGGCCACGGTCACGTCCACGCCCCACTGGTCATGGCGGTAGTCGATCGAGGCCAGCGAGGAGATCGTGTCGACGAAAAACAGGGCCGGGTGACGGGCCCGGTCGATCGCGGCCCGGACCTCGGGCACGCGCGAGGTCACCCCCGTCGAGGTCTCGTTGTGCACAACGCAGACCGCCCTGACCGCGTGCGCCCGGTCCTCGGCGAGCTTCGCCTCCACGGCTTCGGGATCGACGCCGCGCCGCCAGTCGCCGGCCACGAAGTCCACCTCCAGGCCGTGCCGCTCGGCCAGGCGCCGCCAGAGGGTCGCGAAATGGCCGGTCTCGAACATGAGCACCCGATCGCCCGGCGACAGCGTATTCACCATGGCCGCCTCCCAGGCGCCGGTACCCGAGGCCGGATAGATGACGACCGGACCCTCGGTCCGGAAGATCTGCTTGAGGCCGGCCAGCAGGTCCCGGCCCATGTCCCCGAACTCGGGACCCCGATGGTCGATGGTCGGCCGCTCGATAGCGCGCAGGATCCGGTCGGGCACGTTGGTCGGCCCGGGGATTTGCAGGAAATGGCGTCCGCTCGGAACGGGCATGGCGGTGTCCTTGAGCCAGTCTATCCGCGCGGCCAGTCTATCAGCCCTGAGGCAACCGACAAGACGCGCCCGCCAGACGCCCCCGCCAGACGCGCCC
>JBHIDD010000157.1:0-6410 GCA_046759925.1 Kiloniellaceae bacterium | reverse complement strand
CCACGCCTAGGGTTTTGAGAGCGACCCTTCCGCGGCCGTGATGCAAGGGGCGGGGTGCTCCAGGTTGTTAAGTCTTTGAAATTAAGAAAATAAATGAGTTGGCTGGGGCGGGAGGATTCGAACCTCCGGTCACGGGACCAAAACCCGTTGCCTTACCGCTTGGCTACGCCCCATCCCGCGGGCAGGGGCTGCAAACTAGCGCCGAACGCCATGCGTCGCAACGGGCCTTGGCCGGGGCATCTGCACCGGGTTTCGGGAGGTGCGCTCAGCACCGATCCGGCCCGTCTTTCGCCGTGCCGCCGGAAGCCCGGATCACCGCCGCCGGGGTGAGCGAGAACCGCCAGCCGAGCCAGAAGCCCCAGGCGATCCAGAGCAGCTCGCGAGCCCGGCGGATCACGGCGACCACGAGGCCGAGGGCCGGCTGCCCGGTGAGCGCGCCGTAGATCACGACGAGCGCCGCCTCGGTCGCGCCGAGGCCGGCCGGGATGAAGAAGGCGCCGGCGCGCACGAGCTGGGCCACGGTCTCGATCAGCCAGGCCTCGGCGAGCGAAACCGGTTGGCCGAGGAACACCATGATCAGGTAAAGCTCGCCCGCGCCCAGGAGCCAGCCGACCATCCCCAGGGCCGAGGCGGCGGCGAAGCGCCCCGGCCGGCGGACGTAGAACTCATGGAATCGGTCGTCGATTGCCCGGACGTGCTCGAGTCCGCGCGCCAGCCGGCCGGCCGGCCGCCGGGCGAGCAGCCGGCCAAGCCGGCTCGCCGCGCCCCAGCGCTGCACGGCGAAAAATCCCAGCACGGCCGAACTCAGCGCGGCCAGGCCGATCCCGGCCACCAGGCGATAGGATTCGGCCAGGGCCTCGGCGCGCAGCATGAGGACGAAGCCGATGCCCGCGAAGACCAGCAGGGCCAGCAGGTTGACCGTCTTGGCCATCACCAGGGAGGCGCCGGCCTCGCGGTAGTCGATGCCGAAGGTCCGCTTCAGCAAGACCGCCTTGACCGGCTCGCCGCCCATGGATCCGGCCGGCACGACCAGATTGAAGGCCTCGCCGACCATGCGGACCTTCCACATCCGGTACAGCCAGGCGAGGTTCAGCGGCACGCTGGGCAGCATGAGCCGCCAGGACGCGGTATCGACCAGGAAAACCAGGAAATACACGGCCACGACGACAAACGCGCCCGAGATTCCGAGCTCGAGCACGCCACGGCCGACCTCGGCCAGATCGATCCGGCTCGCGACGAAGCCGAGCAGGCCCAAGCCCGGAGCCAAGGTGACGACCCGCAACAGGCGCGGCCCCGGCCGGCGCTTCCGGAACTCAAGAACGCGCGACCGCTCGGCGACGGCGGCCATCAGGGCCGGCAGGACGATCAAGGTGCTGAACATGGTGAGAGTGATCGCGATCGTGAGAAGCGCGCCCATGCTCGCCGTGCCGCGGTGGCTGGAGAGCGCCAGCGCGCAGAACGACCCGATGGTGGTCAGCGCGCTGAACAGCACCGCACGCGGCGTGCTGGTCGCCATCGCGGCGGCGGCGCCCGGGCCGCGCGCCCGCGCGACGATGTGGATGCCGCCGGCCACGCCGAGGCCGAAGAGCAGCGGCAGGACGATCACGTTGGCGAAGTTGAAGGGCCGCTGGAAAACGACCGTCGCCGCCAGGGTCATGAGCGCCGCCAGGACCAGCGGCGCCAGCACCATCAAGGTATCGCGCAGGCTGCGCAGGACCGTAAGCAGCAGCAGCGTGATCAGCGCAAGCGCATAGCCCGCCGCCGCGCCGAAGGCCCGCACGACGGCGCGCCCGGCCTCGGTGATGGTGACGGGAGTGTCGCTTGCCGCCGGGGCCACCGTCCGCACCGCGTCGACGAAACGCCGGCGCGCCGTCGGATCGCGCAGGTCGGCGCCCGGGATGACCTCGATGCGGGCCCGGCCGTCGGCCGCCAGCCTGCGGTCGCGGACCTCATCCGGCAGATCCTCGAGCGTCACCTGCGCCGCCTCGAGCCCCTCGCTCAACGCGTAAAGGCGTCGCGGCAGGCCACCGAGCAAAGCCTCATCGAGCCGCGCCAAAGTCGCCTCGGTGAAATCGAGCCGGAGGAGCGCCGCGGCCAGGCGGCGCGCGCCCTCGGCGAGCGGACCCGCTCCGACCCCCGCGAGGCTTGTCGCGAGCGCCGCCATCGCCTGGCGCTGTTCCTCCGGGCTCGGAAGCGCGGCCCGCCTGGCCGGCAGAAGAATCGGCGTCAGAAAGAACCCCATCTGGTCGATGATCGCCAGCTTCTGCTCCTGTTGCGTGGGGATGAGGTCGTGCAGCGTGACCGCATCCGCCACTTCCGGCAGTTGCTCGAGTTCCGCGGCCAGGCCTTCCGCGGCGGCCAGGTCCTCGGCCAGGACGGACGCGCTGTAGGGTTCGACCCGCGAATCGTCGAGCAGCGCGGTGAGCGTGACGACCGATTCCGATTCGGGATCGCGCAAATTCAGCGGATCGTCGTCGAACCAAGCGAATGGCACGGCCAAGGCCGCCAGCAGGCCGAGCCCCAAGGCGGCGCCGATCACCGCCCGATGATGCCGGGCCACGACCCGCTGCACCCGGTCGCCGGCCTGGCTGCGCGCGGCGGGGCGCCGCGCCTTGAGCGGCAGCAGGCTTAAGACGGCCGGCAGCACCGTGAGGTTCGCGAACAGCGCGATGAACATGCCGGCGCCGGAGATGAGGCCGAGTTCCGAGACCCCGCGGTAGGCGGTGGGCAGAAAGGAAAAGAAACCGATCGCTGCGGCCACCGCGCAGAGCGTGAGCGTACCGCCGACCCCCTGGGCGGCCTGGTCCAAGGCGGCGCCCTGGGCCTTGCCCCCGGTCGCGCCGGCATCCACCGCCTCCTTGTAGCGCAGTGCGTAATGGATGCCGAAGTCGACGCTCAAGCCGATGAACAAGACGGCGAAGGCCACCGAGATCAAGTTCAGTTCGCCGATCACCGCCGTCGCGAAGGCGGCGGTCCAAATCAGTCCCATGACCAAAGCGGCGAGCGTCGCGACGACCAGGCGCGGCGAGCGCAGCCCGATCATAAGCAGGCCGCTCACCAAAAAAGCCGAAAGCAGGCCGGCCAGCCCCACGCCCTCGCGCACGCTTCTGAGCTCGTCCTGGAACATCATGGCCGTGCCGGTCATCCGAACCTGCAGGCCCTTGGCCTCGGTCAGCTCGAGCTCGCCGGCCAGGCGCCGGACGGTCTCGATCGCCGCGGCCGCGGGTTCGAGCGAGCCGTAATCGAGCACCGGCTGCGCCGCGATCAACCGCCGGCGGTCCTCGGGTCCCGGGTCCTCGCCGCGAAGCAGCGCGCCCCAGGACAGCGCGCGCGGCCGGCCTTCGGCCCCGGTGTCGCCCGCGACCGACTCGACGGTCACGGCGATCCGGTCGAGCACGGGGGCGACCGCCGCCGCGGCATCGCCGACCGCCTTGCCCGGATCGCCGCCGCCCTCGGCCTGCGAAGCGTCGCCGACGGCAAGCCGCAGCACCTTGGCCAGGCCGCGCAGCGACATATCCTCGCTCAAGGCCGCGAGCAGCGGCTGCGCCTCGGCCAGACGGTCGCTCAGCGCCTGCAGCTCATCGAGCTCGAGGTAAAGCAGTCCGTTGCGACGGAAGAAGGGGTCTCCCTCGGGGTAGAAGACGCTGCGGTAGAGCCCCGGACGCGCGTGGAGCTCCGCGCTCAGCAGCTCGGCCGCCGCCTCGGCGCGATCCGGGGTATCGGCCTCGATGACGACGGTGAGCGTGTCGGTGAACTGCGGGAAGGCCTGCTTCAGCGCCTCGGCATTGCGCCGGAACGCCAGCCCCGCGGAGAGCATGTCCGTGGTGCTGGTGTTGATTCCGATGCCGGAGACCGTGACGTATGCCGCCCCGGCGGTGGCCAGCACCGCCAGGACCAACACCAGGACCGCCCAGCGTTGGACCAACCCGACCCATCGAACCAGGAGCCGGTGGCCGGCGTGCGTGCCTGTCGATGTCACGATTCTGACGCAGATGTCGCTCGAGGTTGGCGCCCAAGCCCGAGGTTGGCGCCCAAGTCAGCTTGGGCTTATAGCGCCCGTGGATTGGCTTGACAACGCCGGGCCCCGAGCCCAAGTGGGCCGCGTCGGCTCGATACGAGGGCCGGGACATCGGCGGCCATGGACCCCGCGCCTTACGACCAACGCATCGCCCGCACCCTGGTGCGGCCGCTGGCGCGCTTTGGCGCCAGGCCGAACCAGGTCACCGCGCTCAGCCTGCTCCTGGCGCTCGCGGCGGCTTGGCTCTTCGCGGAAGGGGCGCCACGGCTTGCCCACTGGGCCGCAGGGCTTTTCGTCCTGGCCCGCTTCCTCGATCACATCGACGGGGAGCTGGCAAGGCTGACCGGCACCGCGACGCGCTTTGGCTATTACTTCGACTACGGTGTCGGCGGAATCAGCCATGCCGCGCTTTTTTTGGGTGTCGGCGTCGGGCTTTCCGCCGGGCCCCTGGGGGGCTGGGCGCTCGTCCTCGGCGCCCTGGGGGCGGCCTCGGCAATGATTTCGCTGTTCCTCAACCTCGACTTGGACCAGCAGCGGCGACTGGCCGAGGGCGAAACGGTCGGCTACCCCGGCACCGGCGGCTTCGAACTGGAGGACGGCACCTATCTGATCGCGCCGGTTACCTGGCTCGGCTGGCTGATGCCCTTCTTCGTCGCGGCGAGCCTCGGCGCGGCGGCCTACTGCTGCTGGACGTTCGGCCGCGCGTTGCGGGCCCGGCGGCCCAAAGGGGAACGACGGTCGTAGAAACTTTCGCAATTCCATGCGTCGGGCCGTGACCGAAGGGACTGAGAAAGTTTGTCGGAAATCAAAAACCTTGTGCCGGCCGCGCTGACCGCGCCGGTGCCTTGTGGGACCGGGCACTCGGGCGCTGCCGCGGTGGCGGCTGCGGCGGCCAAGCCGGCCGTCATGGGGCAGGTGCCCGCAGTCGCTTGCGGAACTTCAGTACCATGTATACCGCAAAGGCCGGCGCGCCGACGCAGGCGCCAGCGAGCAGCCAGTCGGACAGGCCCAGCCAGACGAGCAGCGGCACGGCGAGCACGCCATCGTCCGGATCGAAGCTGGCGCTCAAGGCCAATTCCCCGGCCCTTTGTCCGTGCAGCGCCTCTAGCTTGAAGATCAGCCAAAAGGTGGCGGCGATGGCCAGGCCGGCGACAAGGCCCATCAGCGGCGCCCAGTCGCCGAAGATGCCGCCCCGCAAGCCGATCCCCAACCCTAAGAAGGCGAGCATGTCGGACAGCGCGTCGCTGACAAGATCGTAGGTATGGCCGCCGGGGCTGGTCTTGCCGCTCAGGCGCGCCAGCTCGCCGTCGGCCCGGTCCAGGAACACCGAGAGCAGGAAGATCCCGGCGCCCCAGGCCCGCCAGGTCTCGCTCCCTGCGGCGAACGCGGCCGCCGCGCCCAGGCCGGCCACCAGACGCAGGGTGGTCACTTGGTTGGGGGTAACAGGGGTCCGCGCCAACGGCCGGACCGCGACACGGACCGTGCGGTGCATCCAGGTATTGTGGCTCATGGCCGGATAGCCTAGCCACCGCCCAAAAGCGCCACAAGAGGCCCCGCCGCCGGACCGGAAAATGGGGCGGGCCGCGCCATGGAGCGGAACTACGGTTAACGCCCGGTTAGGACCTCATCCGGCAATATGGCGGCACTCGCCTCAACGTGAGACGAAGACCGTGCCGAGCAAGACGACGACTTCACCGAAGACGAAGCGGACGCCGGCGAAACGGGCGGCGAAGGAGACCTCGACCCACAGGGCCACGGCCGAGAAAACCACGGCGCGCAAACCCGCCGAACCGCGGACCTCGTCACGGGGGACCGTCAGGCCGAAGGCCGCCGCCGAAAAAAACCTCGGGGTCAAGGCCACTCGGCCAAGCGCCGGACGGCGCAGCGCCGGCGGCGGGGCCGCGGCGAGCACGGCAAGATCGCGGCCGTCCGGCGACGATGCGGCGGTTATCCACCGTCGCCGACCCTCCGGCGCCCTTGAGAACGGTGAGGCTGCAGCCGGGCAATGCTCCGCGACGGCCGGGACCGTGAGAGCCGAATCACCGCCCGCCGCCGTCGATCCGAGCCAGACGGCCCCCGGGGACGCGGCGGTTGAGCGGTGGGCCAAGCTGGACGGGAAGACAACGCCGACGGCCCAGAAGCGGCGCGTGCCCGGCGCGGCGAAGGATCTCGCGCTCCACCGGCCAGAACCGGAGACCGATCGTGGTGGTGTGAGCGAACAGGGCTTCGCTGGCGGCGAGTCGGCGGTCCGCAGGGACGAGCGCCTCGATCCGGGTTCCGGGTCTCCCCTTCTTCATGGCCACGGGGTGTGCCGATACGTCGAGAGCCCCAGTCGCCCGCAGGGCTTCGAGAGCCGGCGGCACGAATTCCGGCGTCAGGTCGTCGATGTCGG
>JBHIDD010000156.1:0-6413 GCA_046759925.1 Kiloniellaceae bacterium | reverse complement strand
GAAGGACTTGAGATTCTCCTTGCGTACCAGGGTCGCCACCAGGCGGGCGTAATGCAGATTGTTCCGCTCGTCGCGGTCGATGCGTTCGTCGAAGTCCGCCGCGACCTTGAACAGCCGGCCGAATTCCGGGTCGAGCTGGCAAAGCATGTAATAGAGCAGGCGTTCGCCGACCAAGACCACCTTGACGTCGAGGGGAATCGGCTCGGGCTCCAGCATCCCCGTGCTGAGCACGCCCAGCGCCCGGGCCAGCGGCTCGATCCGGATCTCCCGCGCCAGCAGCGCTTGTTTCAAGCCGTCCCAGGCCATCGGACGGGTCAGCAGCTTGCGGGCATCCAGGATCAGGTAGCCGCCGTTGGCGCGGTGCAGCGCGCCTGGCCGAATCATGTGGAAATCGGTCAACAACGCGCCCATCTCGGCGCGGTGCTCGATGCGGCCGCGCAGGCGTTCATAGCTCGGGTCGTCCTCGTAGACCACGGGGGCGTGCTCGGCCGCCTGGTTGTCGACGATCAGATTGACGCGGTACCGGCGCAGCACGGGATGGCCGTCTTCGACCTCGGCGGACGCGCTGTCGGCGCCCGGCTTGTCGGGCCCGCCGGCGACGAGTTCGACGTGCTCGATCACGTCCCGCTGAACTTCGTCCAGGTAGCGCAGAACCTCGGGCAGGTCCGCGTAGCTCCCGCGCAGATCCGCGATCAGGTGACCGACGGCGAACATCGCGGTCTCGTCGCTCAGTTCGCGGATCTTGCCGCGCAGTTCCTTGACCCAGCCCGGCGCTTGCTGGAGGACCTGGTGCAGCCGTTTCTGGAGCTTCTCGATCTCGGCCTCGGCCTGTTTCCGTTCGGTTTCCGGCAAACGCTGAAACACCTCGGGGGAAACGACCTTGCCGTCGGACAGGGGCGCGAAGGCAAAGCCGACCGGCGTGCGCAACATGGCGATGCCGCGGGCCTTGCCGTCCTCCTCGATCTCGGCCAGGGCCTGTTCCTGGCGTTCCTTGACTTCCTCCTCGATCACCTGGCGCCGGGTGCGGTATTCCTCGCTCTCGAAGGCGCTCCGCAAGGCATGCCGGAGGTCGTCGACGAAGCGCGCCATGTCGGCCTGGAAGATGGCGCCGCGGCCGGCATTGAGCTGCAGGACGCGGGGCTCGCGCGGCTGTTTGAAGTTGCTGACATAGCACCAGTCGAAAGGCAGCGGCTCCGCCTTGGCCTGTTCCTCGAGGTGTCGGCGCGTAACCGTGTGCTTGCCGATGCCTTCCGGGCCGAGGGCATAGATGTTGTAGCCCGGTCGGTGCATACCGATGGCGAAGCGGATCGCCTCGAGCGCGCGGGCCTGGCCGATGACCTCCGCCAGGTCTTCCAAGTCGTCCGTGGTCTTGAACGTAAATCCGTCGGGCGCACAGCGCCAGCAGAGCGCTTCGGCGGGCAAGGCCCGGGGCATTTCCATGACTCCTCGCCGTTGGTGACCGGCCAAGCGTGGCCCCAATCTATGATCCAGGCAACCCCGGACCCTTGACCTGGATCAATGTCGGCGGATGCGCCCGGGTATAGACCGAGGCCATGACGGCGCTGCGGATATCATGAGGCCGGGCGGATGACGGCGGAGCACCTTGCGGCGGCGCGCCCGGCGCCGGGCCACGGCGATCACCTGGTCGCCGATCAGCGCGAGGTGGTCCGCTTCCTCGCCGCGCCCGCGAGCCATGGCCCGGGCACCCTGCGGGTCGAGCGGATCGACACCCACGGCGCCATGGTCTTCCTGGCCGGGGCCCGCGCCTACAAGCTCAAGCGCGCCGTGCGCTTCCCTTACATGGACTTCTCGACCCCCGCGTTGCGCCGCGCGGCCTGCCAGCGGGAGGTCGATCTCAACCGGAGGACCGCGCCGGACCTCTATCTCGGCGTCATGCCGGTCAGCCGCGCCGCCGACGGCCGGCTGTCGCTCGGCGGCGCGGGCGCGGCGGTCGACTGGCTGGTCGTCATGCGTCGTTTCGACCAGGACGGCCTGTTCGACCGCCTGGCGCAGGCCGGCCGGTTGACCTCCGGGCTGATGCGTGCGCTCGCCGATGAGATCGCCGCCTTCCACCGGGCCGCCGAGCGGCTTTCGGGAGCCGCCGGCGGCGGGGCCGCAGGGACACGGGCGGTGATCGAGGAGAACATCGATGAGCTGGCCGAGCGGCCGGACCTCTTCGCCGGCGCGGAGCTCGACGCCTTCGGCCAATCCTCGCGCGCGGCCCTGGCACGGGTCCGGGGCCTGCTCGACAAGCGGCTGGCCGAGGGCTTCGTGCGGCGCTGCCACGGCTATTTACCGCTCCGTACCATCTGCCCGATCGGCGGCGGGCCGACGATCTTCGATGCGATCGAATTCAACGACGCGATCGCCTGCATCGACGTGCTCTATGACCTGGCCTTTCTATTGATGGACCTGGACCACCGGAACCTCCGCCCCTATGCCAACCTGGTGCTCAACCGCTACCTGCAGCACCGGCGCGATCTCGCGGGCCTCGAGGCCATGCCGCTGTTCCTCTCGATGCGGGCGGCGGTGCGCGCGAAGGTGAGCGTGAGCATGGCGGAAAGCAAGGCGGGGGCGAAGGAGGCCGAGCGTCTTCACGCCGAAGCGGGCGCCTACTTTCGCGCCGCCCGTGCCTACCTAACGCCGTGCCGGCCGCGGCTGGTTGCGCTCGGCGGCCTCTCGGGAAGCGGCAAGACCGACCTGGGCCGGCGCCTCGCGCCGGGGCTCGGCGCGCCGCCCGGCGCCCTGCACCTGCGCAGCGATGTCCTGCGCAAGGCCCGCTTCGGGGTCGACGAGCTGACCCGCCTACCGGCCGGCGCCTATAACCCGGAGGAAACCCGGCAGGTCTATGCCGAGCTGGCCTCCCGCGCCCGGGCGGGGCTGCGCGCCGGGCAGTCGGTGATCGCCGATGCGGTCTACGCCAAGCCGGAGGAACGCGCCGCCATCGAGGCCATCGCCCGGGGGCTCGGCGTGCCCTTCACCGGCCTTTGGCTGGAGGCGCCGGAGGATGTCCTCTGCGGTCGGGTCACGGCGCGCAGGGACGATGCCTCGGACGCCACGCCGGACGTGGTGCGCCGGCAGCTCGACGCCGATCCCGGGCCGCTGACCTGGCACCGGCTGGATACCGCCGGGGCGCGCGAGGCGGTCGCCACTGCGGCCGAACGCATCCTGTCGTCCCGCTAAGCAGGTTTTTAAAAACTCCGCCCACAGCGCATGTGGGCGGGCTTCGCAAAACCTGCTGGACTTTTAAGGGCTTGCAGAGTGATCTTGGCCCGGCCATTCGTGGCCGGATCAAGAACACTCTGCTTAGCCGGCCGCGCCTTCCCCTTGCGCGTCGGACCAATCGGTGCCGGGCGGATCAGGCGACCCGGGCGTAGCCAAGCGCTTCGGCCTGCCGTTCGATGTCGACAATGCGCCGGTAGGCGCCTTCCGGCAACGCCGCGCCGCCGGCGATCAGCAGGGCCTCGCGCGCCGCCGCCAGATCGGGATCCTCGAGCGCGGCGAAGAGGCCGGCGCGCAGCCGCGCCGTGAGCTCCTCGCCGGCGTCCGGGCGGGTCACGTAAGGCAGGCCCGGCGCCCGGGGCGATCGGCCGAGCACCCGCAAGCCCTCGAGCGCCTCGGGCCGGTAACGGGAAAGCAGCGCATAGGTGACGCAGTCGCTGGCGCAGACGTCGGCCGCGCCGCCCTGGACCAAGGCCAGGCTGTTGGCATGCCCGCCGCTGGTCACGACGCGCCCGAAGAAACGGCCGCCCTCGGCCAGGGGCGCCACCGCGGCCCGCAGCGCGCTGTAGCCGGACTGCGAGTCAGGGTTGTTCACCGCGGCGGTCCGGCCGCGCAGGTCGCCGAGCTCGCCGGCCGGGTCGTCGTCCCGGACGACGATCAGGCTGCAATACTCCGGACCGTCGCAGTGGGGGCTCGCGTAGACCGGCGTGGCGACCACCTGGAGCCGGCCTCTGAAGCTGTGGGTGAGCGGATAGCCGCAGGTCTGGCTGAACAGCAGGTCGGGGGCCAGCCAGACCGACTCCGTGTCCATATCGCGGGTGAGATGCGCCGGAACGTCGCGCACGCCTTCGCGGGAAAACGCCCGGGCAAGCCCGCGCCACCAGGAATCGGTCGCCGGGGCCACTTCCGGTAGGTCGTACATGGGAAGGTTGGCGACGGTCATCGTATCGGTTGCGCCCTTGCATCGCTTCGATGTCAGGAGGAGTCGTGGTCGGCCGGCAGGGTCTCGAGCCCGTCGGTGATGTCGTAGTAGTCGCTCTTGCTCGCCACGAAGATGTGGCGGATGGTTTTCAGCCCGGTCGGCGGGTCGATGCTGCCGGCGGCGACCGCGAGGTAGTCGCGACCGGTGCCATCCCAGAACAGGCTCGAGCCGCATTTCGCGCAGAAGCCGCGCCGCGCCGCGCGGGAAGAGCGGTACCACGCGAGGCCGCGGTCCTCGGTCAGCAAAAAGTCCGTCCGCTTGACCGCGGTGTAGGCGGCGAAGTTGCCGTGACTGCGCAGGCATTGCCGGCAATGGCAGTTCACCACCCCGCGCAGCGGCCCGCGCAGTTCATAGGCGACCGCCCCGCAGAGACAGCGGCCGGTGGCGCGTGGCGGCGTTCCGCCGCGCGCGGTCATCTCAGCTTTCCTCCTGGGCCGCCGTGCCGCTCATATCGTCCAGCAGGCCCTTGATCAGGCCGATCACATCGGTCGGCTGTACGACCGCGGCGCGGATCAGATCGTCGAAGTGCGCGGTCAGCACCCGGATGTGCTCGGTCGAATTGAACACGAAGTACATGTTGCCGAAGTAGACCGCCGCCCGCTTCGGGCCGAAGATGGTCAGCGGCACCGAATAGCGCTGCAGGCCGTCGAAGAGAAACCAGCGGAAGGTCGGATACAGCTCGTCCAGCAGCACGAGCATCGAATTGAGCTGCGCCTCACGGCTCGCCACCGGCAGATGCTGCCAAATGCCCTGGCCCCGGGCGAATTCCTCGAGCGACTGGCGCGAACTGCAGGCCTCCATGTCGGTTTCCGGCAACCGGCTGTAGGCGAGCCGTTCCTCGGCCTGCTCGATCCGCGCCTTGGGAACCTTGGCGTCGTATTCCTGGTACTCGTAGCGGATCACCTCGCCGGTCTTGAGCAGGTCCGGCAGGGTGGTCGGGACATAGCGGATCTTATAGCCCGCCGCTTCGGCGTGCCATTTGGCCAGGCGCGCATCGGCCGGCGAGGCGGCGCCCGATTCGATCACCAGCGCCTGGGCCATGACGTCGGCGCCGAGCGGGCCTTCCTGGCTCAAGCCCAGCAGCCAGTCGACGCTGATCTGCTCGCGCGCCGCGATCGCCGCGATGGTTTCGGCCCGCGGCAGCCGGTCGTTGCCCGCCGAGAGCAGCTGCGAAAGCGTCGAGCGGTCCAGGCCCGCCCGGGCGGCAAAGGCCGCCCGGCTCAGCCCCGAGCGTCGAATGACCTCGCCCAGCCGGTCGCGGAACAGCTCGACGGTTTCGCGACGGTCCATTCCCCCCTTCCCGATTTGCCGCACGATCCCGCCCCGGCCGGGCCGGGCCGTCATATTGATACAATTAACATATGTTGTGTGTTATCATCAAACATAATATTTGATGACCAATCGCGCCGTATTGTGCGCATAACAGCATTGTCGTCACTTTCCGGGACTGCTATCCGTGATGTAGGCGGGATGCCCCCTTAAGCCACCCACACGGGCCGAGCCGAGCCAACGGAGGCCCCGCGAAGCGCACGACGGGAGGACCATGGCGGCGGATTTGCCGAGGCGCTTGCCGGATCGCGTCGAATGGCCGACCCTCTGGGTCGCCGTCGCGATCTATGGCGGTTTCGGCCTCTTGACCTGGCACTACGCGATCCTGCCCTGGTGGCTGGTGCCGCCGCTGGGCGGCTACCTGGTCGCCTGGCATGGCGCGCTGCAACACGAAGTCGTCCACGGCCATCCGACGCCCTGGGACCCGGTCAACGAGCTGCTGGTGTTCCCCTCTTTGTGGTTGTGGATGCCCTTCCGGATTTACCGGGACAGCCACTTTGAGCACCACATCGACGACCGCCTGACCGATCCGCTGGACGATCCGGAATCCTTCTACGTGACCCGCGAAGCCTGGGCGCGCAGCGGGCGGCGTCGCCGCGCCGGTCTGTGGCTCCACAACACCCTTGCCGGGCGCCTGCTGCTCGGGCCGTTCCTCTGCACTTGGCGGCTGTATTCGGGCGAGGCCCGGCATCTGGTCCGGGGCGACACCGGCAACCTGACCGCCTGGCTTTGGCACCTCGGCGGCTGTGCCGCGGTCCTCGTCTGGGTGCTCTGGCTGTGCAAGGTGCCGCCGATCGACTATCTGGCGTTTTTCGCTTTTCCGGGCATTTCGCTGACGCTGCTGCGCTCCTTCCTCGAGCACCGGGCGCGCGAAGCGGTC
>JBHIDD010000155.1:0-6457 GCA_046759925.1 Kiloniellaceae bacterium | reverse complement strand
GACCGTGGCCCTCGTACACGGTCAGGTTCTCCATGTTCTTGAGCCAGTTCGTGACGCCCTCGTTGGACTGCCGCACGACCCCGTCCTTGCGCGCCTTGACCCGCTTCATGTCCACCCGGACCGGCCCGTCCATCACCACGCCGAAGTCCGCGCCGCGGCGGGCCATATGGGCGGCCCGGGCGCTCGCCACCAAGGTCTTGGTCGGGATGCAACCGACGTTCACACAGGTGCCGCCGAACAGCTTTCGTTCGATGATCGCCGTCTTCATCCCCTCTCGGGTCATCCGAGCGGCGAGCGAGGGTCCGGACTGGCCGGTGCCGATGATGATTGCGTCGAAAGTCTCCGCCATGGACTGTTCCCACCAAATCGGCCCGCCGGGTTCGTGGCGGCTCGATCTTACCGACTATTGATATAACTCCGAAACAACCGTTTCGGATCGACTGGGCATTGCGAGTCCGGCGCGATGCGGGGTCGAGCTCACGGCGCAACGGCCTGCCGCGAGTCGGGGCACACGGAAAAAGGCCGGCGACCTGCCGTCCCCAGCTCGGCCAACCGTAACGCTTCGGCGCATCGCCGGCACATGACCGAAGAAGCCGGACCGCTTGAAGCTTGCCGGCATTGCGGGATAGCATCGTTCGACCGGCATTGCCCGAGATGCGTGTGACATGTCCGCAGGCCCCGCCTCGTTCACTCGGGGCGCGACAATGGAGGCGGCAGCGACGTCGGGCGCCGTCGGGCGGGGCCGACAGGCCCGGGCGTTCGCGGAATACGCGCCCGATTCGGCAAAGCCGTGCCGAACGCAGCAGGGGGGACCCAACATCGCCCAGCTATTCACCAAGGCGCGCAAGCGGTTGCGTCAGGCGGCCAAGCATCTGGATGTCGACCGGGACGTGCTGGAGAAGTTGAAATATCCGCAGGAGACCCTGGCCGCCAGCCTGATGGTGCGCATGGATGACGGCGCGCGCCGCTCGTTCAAGGCCTGGCGCTGCCGCTACGACGACACCCGGGGACCCACCAAGGGCGGCATCCGTTATCACCCCAGGGTCAATCTGGAAGAGGTCATGACCCTGGCCTTCTTGATGACCTTCAAATGCGCGGTGGTCAATCTGCCTTACGGCGGGGCCAAGGGCGGCATCAACGTCGATCCGAAGCAGCTCTCGCGGGCGGAACTGGAGCGCCTGAGCCGGACCTATGTCAAGGCCTTCTCCCATTTCATCGGCCCGGATCGCGATATCCCGGCCCCGGACCTCTACACCAACGCCATGGTGATGGGCTGGATGGCGGACGAGTACGGCAGCATCGTCGGCCGGCCCTCGCCCGCGGTGATTACCGGCAAACCGCTCGAACTCGGCGGCTCGGTCGGCCGCAGCGACGCCACCGGGCGCGGCGGCCACATTGTCCTCAGGCATCTGGGAAACGAACTGGGGGTATCGCCGGAGAAGACCCGGGTCGTCCTGCAGGGCTTCGGCAACGCCTCGTTCCACTGCGCCAGGCTGCTGCATGACGACGGGTTCCGGATCATCGGACTGTCGGATTCGAAGTCGGCGATCTACGACCCGGACGGGATGGATCCCTACGTGGTGATGCAGCACAAGACCGCGAAGCGTATGCTGTCCGGGGCGCCGACCAACGGCAAGGCGGCGGAGATCAGCAACGAAGAGCTTTTGGAGAAGGAGTGCGACCTGCTGATTCCGGCTGCGCTGGAAAGTCAGATCGTGGAGGAGAACGCGGCACGGATTAAGGCGTCCCTGATCCTGGAATTGGCCAATGGCCCGACCACGCCCGCGGCCGACCGGATCCTCGGGGCGAACGGCACAATCGTCATTCCCGATATCCTGGCCAATGCCGGCGGCGTGACCGTATCGTATTTCGAATGGGCCCAAAACAGGGCCGGCTATTACTGGTCCGAAGCGGAGGTGAGGTCGCGCCTGCGGGAATTCCTCCAGCCCCAGGCCACGGCGATCTGGAAGACCAAGCAGGAAAAGGGCATCGACATGCGCACCGCCGCCTATGTGCTCGCCCTGCAGCGCATCGGCGATGCCGTCGCTGCGCACGGCACCAAGGCCTACTTCCAGTCCTGAGCCCAGGCCCGGTCGCGTGCAGCCGATGGAAAGCGAGCGCGTTCGAACGGCAAGCGACGGCATCCGAGAAGGTTACCGAAGGCCTGACGGCCGCGGAGGACAGCGGCGGCCGTCGAATCAGGCCTCCGCCGCCGTCGTGACCGAGAACGCTGCGGCGTTGGCACGCTCTCTACCTCAAGGCCGTGGCCTGCTTAAGAAACGATCTCGACGAGCCCCTGGCCCGCTTCGCCTTCAAGGGCCCGACCTGGCGCAAGATGACCCGCACCACCAACGCCATCGAGCGCCGCTTCCGCGAGGTGCGCAGACGAACCCGCCCCATGGGCGTCTTTGCCGACAAAACATCCATGGAGCGCATCCTCTTCGCCGTCCTTATCTACGAAAACCAAAACCAGGGAGTCAGCGCCCCTTTCCCGCTGACACGAAACCCGTGACATTACCCCCCGAAGGCTCAGTCTTGCCCGGCCCAGCGCCGTTCGAAATCCCAGACCGCCTCGAAGCCCATCAATTTGCCGAACGCCTCGAAGTCATAGAGGGGATTCTTTACCCCGCGGCTCGAGCCCTCGCGTGAGATGTGTTCATAAACCGAGCGCAACGTCGCGGCCGTCGCGAGAAAGGCGGTCGCGGGAAAGATCGCCATGGCATAGCCGATTTCCTTCAGCTCCTTCGCCGTGAGGACGGGCGTCTTGCCGCCCTCCACGATGTTGGCCAGGAGCGGCTTGTCCCGCAAGGCGCGGGCGATCGCCCGCATTTCCTCGGCCGATTCGGGGGCCTCGATGAAAATGATGTCCGCCCCGGCCTCGGCGAAGGCCTCGCCCCGGCGCAATGCCTCGTCCAGACCGTGTTCGGTCCGCGCGTCCGTCCTTGCGATGATCAGGAAGTCCCGGGATTGGCGGGCGGCCAAGGCCACCTCGATCTTAGCGACCATGTCTGCGATCGGGACCACGCGCCGGCCCGGCGTGTGACCGCACTTCTTCGGGAATTCCTGGTCTTCGAGCTGGATCGCCGCGGCGCCCGCTTGCTCGTAGCCGCGGACCGTGTGCTGGACGTTCAAGAGGCCGCCGTAGCCGGTGTCCGCGTCCGCGATCACCGGGGTTTCGGTGGCCCCGCAAATCCGGGCGACCCGGTCGACCATGTCGCTGTAGCTCGCCAGGCCCGCGTCGGGCAACCCCAAATAGGAGGCCACCGTCCCGTAACCGGTCATGTACAGCGCGGGAAATCCGATCCGATCCGCGATCCGGGCGGAGATCAACTCGAACACGCCCGGCGCCGCCACGAATTCCCCGCGACGTAGTCGCGCAGCCAAGGAACCGATGGCCTTACTCGGCATGCGTCGTCTCCCGTTTGGCGTCAGGCGCACCGCGCCCGCCGCCCCGGCGGGCCCGAACCTGCAGACAGGGGTTGTTCAAGGTTAATATTGAACCGCGCAACCGCCAAGGCCGTTGCTGCCCCGGTCGGGGAACTCTCGCCGATCGGCGCTCTCCCGGGCGCACCCGGTCCGGCAGCAGCGGGTCCGCTGCGCCGGGCGCCGTGGGCGCCGCCGAACGGCGATGCGAGACGTCGTGGCGGGGGCGAAGCGCGGTAGGCTTTGGGGTCGCGCTTGCGCGAGGAAGGCGCGGCGATTCGACGGGGGTCAATCGACAGGAGGGGCAAGCGATGCTGAGGATTTGGGGGCGGATAAACTCGGTGAACGTGCAGAAGGCCATGTGGTGCATCGGCGAGCTGGGGCTCGCGCATGAAAGGATCGACGCCGGCGGCCGGTTCGGCGGAAACGACGAGGACTGGTACCTGGACATGAACCCGAACGGGCTCGTCCCGACCATCGACGACGACGGCGTAGTGCTCTGGGAATCGAATACGATCGTCCGTTACCTGGCCGCCAAATACGGGACCGGCACGCTTTGTCCCGCTTCGCCCGAGCGAAGGGCCGATGCCGAGAAGTGGATGGACTGGCAGCAGACGGCGCTGCTGCCGCCGATCACCACGATATTCTGGGGTCTCGTCCGCACACCGCCCGATGAGCGCGATCCGGGCGCCATCGAGGAGGCGACGCGCCAAGCGGGCAGGACCTTGCGCGTCCTCGACCGGCATTTGGCGGGTCGGGCCTACGTGCTGGGTTCGTCCTTCACCATGGCGGACATTCCGGTCGGCGCCATGGCCTATCGCTGGTACGCCTTGGACGTGGCCCATCCGGATCGCCCGCACTTGCGCGCCTGGTACGGGCGGCTGTGCGAACGCGAGGCTTATCGCCGCCACGTCATGATCCCGCTGAGCTGACGGGCCGGCGCGGGATCATGATCGACGGCCGGCGCTCAGGCGCGTTGGCGCGCCGCCGCGCCGGCCGAGGTTCCGGCGATGCGCCCGAAAACGGCACCGGCGGTCAGGCCGGTTCCCCCCGGGTAATTGAAATAGAACAACCCACCGACCAGTTCCCCGGCCGCGTAGAGGCCGGGTATCGCGGACTGATCGCTGTCCAGCACCTCCGCCTTCCGGCTGATCCGCAGCCCGCCGAAGGTAAAGGTGATGCCGCAGGTCACCGCATAGGCCTCGAAGGGGGGTTGATCGATCGTATTGGCCCAGTTCGATTTCGGCACGGCGAGGCCACGGGTGCCCCGGCCGTCCTTGACTTCGGGTTTGAAGGGGACCTCGGTCATGACCGCGGCGTTGTAATCCGCGATGGTTTTCAGAAACCGCTCCGCCTCGACATCCGT
The DNA here is from genome assembly GCA_046759925.1 of Kiloniellaceae bacterium. GTDB lineage: Bacteria > Pseudomonadota > Alphaproteobacteria > Kiloniellales > J153 > JBHIDD01. The sequence goes on along the minus strand of JBHIDD010000155.1, from coordinate 1,668 downwards.
CATGCGCCGGACCAGTTCCTCGAGACTATCGGCGACGACCTTGGTCACCTGGCGGATCCGGTATTCGTCGCGCAACAGGTGGGACACCTTCTTGTCGAAGATCTGCCAGGCGAACTGTCCCGGCTGCTCGAGGATGACCCGGCCGTATTTGGCATAGGTGTAATTCCGGAAATCCGCCCCTTCGTCGAGGAAGCGCTCGCCCCGGGCGTTGACCACGACGCCCAAGGGATAGCTGTGTTTCTGGAACGCGTCGCCGACCGCCAAATCGCCGAATTCCGGTGCGTTGCGCTCCCAGGCGACCGCATGACAGCCCGACCAGTTGCCGCAGGGCGAGGCGCCCAGCTCCAGCGCCATCCGGATTCCATCGCCGGTGTTGAAGCGGCTGCCGCGCACCTTGGCCAGGTCCCATCCCGGGCCGAGATAACGGGTCCGCCATTCGGCATTCGCCTCGAAGCCGCCGCACGCCAGGACCACCGCCTTGGCGCGGACGTCCAGCGTCTTTCCGTTCCGGCGCACCCGCACACCGCGAACGCCGCCCTCGTCGTGGAGCAGGGCAAGCGCCCTAGTGTCGTAAAGCACCTCGATGCCGTGGTCCTGCGCGGCCGCGAACAGCGCCTCGACCAGGCCCGGCCCGCCGCCCCAGACCTCGACGGCCAGGCCGCCCCAAAATTTGAACCTGCCATCCACCTTGAAGGCCTGGCGCCCATAGATCGGGACAAAGCGGATGCCTTTGGAACGCATCCAAAGCAGGGTGTCGAAGCTCCTCTTGACCAGGAGTTCGACCAGGTCCGGGTCGGCCCGGTATTCGGTGACCTTCGCGATGTCGTCGAAGAACCGGTCTTCGGTATAGCTGCCGAAATCGGAGTTGCGCTTTTCCTCCTCGGTCAGGTCCGGGACCAGTTTCAGGATGTCGTCCAGGCCGCCATAGACGACGCGCATGGCCCCGGCGGTAAAAGCGCTGTTACCGCCTCGCTCCTCGAACGGCGCGCGCTCGAGAACGATGACCTCCGCGCCTTGCTCGCGGGCCGCCAGCGCGGCGCAGACGGCCGCGTTGCCGGCGCCGACAACGACGACATCGGAGCCTAGCGGGGCCATGGGGAATCTCTCATCCGAAGCGCCTAGATGCCGAGCGCCCGTCCTGCGAGCCTTGGCCTGCAGACTCGATCCGCAGAACCCTGGCCCAAGTCTGCATCGGGCGGACCAAAAACGCCACGCCGCACTTCGCCAGCGTCGTTCCACGACCGATTTTGCGGCCCGAGGCGACGCCTGGGTCCGCGCCTTGATGGCGAGAGAGCAAGGGAAGGAACGATGCAGGGTTTGGCTCGACGAGCCGGGGTTCGGCCAACACGCCACAACCTTCCACAACCGTTGCGATCGATCGCGAGTCCCGTGTGGCGCAAGCGACCGCGGCCGCCGATTGCGGCGTTGCCAAGCCGGCGCGCCGGTCTATCATGCCGCACGCGTCAAGCCCCTGTGGCGCAACCGGCAGACGCGACAGACTCAAAATCCGTTGCGGGCGACCGGGTGGGGGTTCGAGTCCCTCCAGGGGCACCAATGCACATCGGCCAAAAGCCGTACCTGTCGTCATTGCCCCTGGGATTGCCCGGGCTGGACATGTACTGTGGTCTTGGTTCGGTCCGATTCGGACGGTCATGGATTCGAAGAGCA
>JBHIDD010000154.1:0-6499 GCA_046759925.1 Kiloniellaceae bacterium | reverse complement strand
CAGTCGCGCTTGCCGCCGAGCCGATGAAGATGCCTTCAACGGCTCGGCGGTATCATCCATCGCTTCGAACCCCTATTGCGAATCCAGCCAGCTCGCAGAGCAACCGCTGGTCCCGGAGGGCGTGCTCGACCGTATTTCGCACGGGTGTGCCTTCGACGATCGAGGACCAGAAACCCTCGATTTCCCGGACAAAGGCCTCTTGAAACCCCTCGCGCACCAAAGTCCGCTCCAAGCGATGGGCGCTGGATTGCCGGACTTCCAGGCGGGTCGGCTGGTGATTGAGCCAAGGGGACGGAAAAACCAGTTCGACAAGGGCATCGTCGAAATACAAACCGATCCTTTCCCGATAGTCCGCCAACGACGGCACGGTCAAATGAACCATCTGCCAGACCGCTTGACCGTCCAGCAGACGCACCGTGCCGGAGCCGCCGTCGCCGCCAGCAAACCATTGCCCCCCCGTCACCGTGCCGTCGGGGATGCCCATCCTCTCCAGCATTCCGTGGACGGCGTTGACGTCGTGAACGAGGGCCGAAAAGTACGCATTGGCAAAACCCCGGAGATCGCTTCCACGCAGATCCTTCCCGACGGCATCTTTGACTTGTTGCCGTTGCAACCTCTGCCCTTCTTCGGCCAGCGCGGCCGCAACGTCGTTGCCGCGCGCGTGCGGATGATGCGCGGTAAACGGCCACGCATCGGGATCATGCACCTCGACGGAAATGTAGCGTAGCCCCTTGCCACCCTCCGGGAGCAATTCCAGAGCGGCTTCGTAACTTGGGTCGAAGCGTTTCATGTAGCCAACTTGGACGATCCGCCCGGCGCGATCGCGGGCCTGCTGAATCGAGGCCGCGTCGGCGACCGAGTAACACAGCGGCTTCTCGCAGAAGACATGGAGGCCTGCCGACAACGCCTCGATCACGATGTCTTTGTGAAAGGAATCCGGCGTGGCCACCACGATTGCGTCCGCCCCCACCCGGAGCAGCCCATCCAGGTCGGGGCGCACCGGCACCCCAAAGCGTTCGGCGACGAAGGTCCGGACCTTGGCGGACGGATCGGCAACACCGACGAGAGCATACTTATCCCGCAGTCTGAGTATGTTTGGGATGTGCTCGACCTGCGCGACCAGCCCGGCGCCAATCACCCCGATCCGCAGCCTCGTCATCTCATGCCTCGCGTTACTGGGCATTATACCAACGGTCCTTGATATTGACCCATTTCATGGGAGCAAATCGGTCCGGCCGGCCCGAGTCGCAAACAGGGCGCGGCGCGAAGCGCGATCAAGGCGACATCGGGTAAGCGGCGCAACGAACCCGGCGGGCCGATTTGCCCCACCGAAGGCCGGGCGCTTTTCGGCGCCAGAGGCGTCGCTCGTTGCTTGAAGTGTCCCTTAACTACGGCGCAACTCGCTCCTCATCTGGCGGCAAAAATCGCCGCGGTGAAAAGGGTCAATATCAAGGACCGTTGGTATTAGCAGGCGTCTTCGCCGGTGCAGCGGCAAATGCTTGGATCGTGCTGGTAGCTATCCGATGCCGATTTCCCGGAGGTAGGCCCGGGTCCGCTTCGCGATCGGCAAAGGCTTGTCGAACGGCGCGGGATACATGTCCTGCTCCACGGTCACCCAGCCCTCGTATCCTATCAGGTGCAATACGTCGCGGAAGCCGAGAAAGTCGACCGCTCCCAGCTCCGGCTCACAGAAGAGGCCCATGCCGACGGCAGGGGTGAACGGGATGTTGGCTTCCTGCACCTTTTTCCGCACCTCGGGGTCGATGCTTTTAAGGTGAAGGTAAGGGATCCTGGTGTGGTGCTTGCGCATGAAAGCCACCGGATCGCCGCCGCAGTTGGCATGATGGCCGATGTCCAAGCAGAGCGAGACCAGCGCCGGATCCGTCTGCGAAAGAAGCGCCTCGATCTGATGCTCGAACTGCACGTGGCTTTCTGTCTCAGGATGAAAGACCAGGGTCAGGCCGTACGCGTCGCGGGCGATCTGCGCGACTTTTTGCGTCGTGTCGACGAGCCGCTTCCAATCGTCGCCGCCGAGTTCCGCGGGTGCAATTCGTTCGCCGGTATGCATATCGGTGTACGTGTTGTCCATGAGCAGGAGATACCTGCCCCCCAGTCCCGCCAACAACCGCCCGACGCCGTGCAGCTGCGCCTCGACGGTGCGCGGCGAAAGCGAGCGCACCGGCCAGCCGTCCGGGTCATACAAGATGCCCTCGATCATGCCGGCGGTGACTTCGAGGCCGCGCTCCTCGACCGCCCGCCGAAGCACCGGCAGATCCGTCGGCAGGTAGCCGTAGGGGCCGAGCTCCGTGCCGTCGTATCCGGCTTCGGCGAGCTCGTCGAGGAATCGTTGCCAGGGTGGCTGCTTAGGATCGTCCGAAAACCAGACGCCCCATGAGTCGGGGCAGCCTGCCACCTTTATCGCCATTGGCTTCTCCCGTTACGACGGCCTGGCCGCTTTGTTATCACGGGCGTTGACCGCACGGGTATCGCCTTCTCGCCGACGGTCACGACGCGTAGTTCGTTGCGTTCTGGCTGTTTTGGCCTTGACTGGCATCTACGCGGGCATCTACGCGGGGCCCCGGCCAGCCCTTGGGTCGCGGGTCCCGGAGGCAGGGCAACGGGCCGCAGCCCTGCTGTCGCCGCCGAAGGCTTCAGCGCGCATCACACCCGGATCGCCGTCTCGCGCCAGTTGACATCGCCAAAATTGCGGTGGCATGCTTTCGCCTACGGTGTGAGAAGATCGCTTGCCTCGGAAACCGACCCGTGTGGCGCGGACTTGCGAGGACTGCGGCACGCAAGATCCCAAAGTGTAACCGCTATTTTTCTCACACACAGGCAGTCGTAACCGTCTGGCTGAGCGACAACAAGCGGCCCCGTTTGAGGCACGGTTGCGAGCACGTCTTGCGCGGGGGGAAGTGCGTTCGCGTATCGATTCGGCGTACTTTGCGCGATGACCTCAAGGGCCGCTGCAACACAGGGAGGAGGCGCCATGAAAAAAGTTTTTCTTGTAGCTGGTTCTTTACTGCTTGCCGGCCTGTTGTGGGCCGAGGCCGCCACGGCCGCGACCCCGGCCCCGACGAAGCGATTCGACGGCGTAAAGGTCACCGCCGCGCTGCATTCGGGGTCCTTTGTCCGGCAGTGGTCGGAATTCGTACCCCGTGTCAAGGAACTCTACGGGATCGAGCTCGAGCTGATCGGTATTCCGGTCAACGAGCTCTACGACAAGGAGATTCTCGAGCTGTCCACAGGCACGGGGGCCTATGACCTGGTGATGTTCAATCCCGGCTGGATGGGCGACTACGTGGACTATCTGGTCCCGCTCGACAAATTCATGAAGGAATCGGATCCGGCCTGGGAGGACATTCACGAAGGCTTCCGCATCTGGGAAAATACCTACGAGGGGAAGCGATACACGCTCACGATGGACGGCGACATCATCCTTCTCTACTACCGGAAGGATATTTTCGACGATCCCAAGGAAAAGGCCAATTTCAAGAGCAAGTACGGCTACGATCTGGGCCCGCCGGAAACCTGGGATCAGGTGCTGGACATCGCCGAGTTCTTCCGCCGCGACAGGAATAACGACGGCAGGATAGACATGTGGGGCTACGCGGATCAGGCCAAACGCGGCCGTTCGTTCTACTGGTACCTGATCCGTTACATCGCCTACTCGTCGCCCAACCCGCAGTACTTCGATCCGGACACCATGAAGCCGTTGATCAATACGCCCGAGGCGGTGGCTGCGCTCGAAAACTACAAGAAGGCGATCGACCTGGCCCCGCCGGGCGTGCTCGGCTGGGAGTGGGACGAGATTTTCAACGCGTTCCTCCAGGGCGACGTGGTCATGAGCGTTCACTGGCCGGACGAGGGAAAGGCGACCAGGGTGCTGGCGGACAACGTCCCCGGCGCGGAGATGGGCTTCGCTTTTCCGCCGGGCGTGCGCAAGGACGGCAAGCTCTACCGGCGGACGATGACCTTTGGCGGCTGGATCATCGGCGTGACCAAGGACAGCCGAAATCGTGAAGCGGCGTACACGGCGATGTCCTATATGCTCTCGCCCGAGGTCAGTACCCTGCTGGTGCTCATGCCGGGGGGCGGCATGGACTTCTTCCGAAAGTCGCACTTCACCTCCCCGGTGACCAAGGTGCTGGCGCCACAGGCCTATCTCGATACCTATAATGAGGTCATCAACCTGAACTTCCCCGAGCTACGAATACCCGGAGGCTTCGAGTACTACGACACACTCGATATCGCCGTGCAGAAAGCCTTGGCCGGGGAGCTCAGCCCCAAGGAGGCGCTCGACGAGGCGGCCCGGCAATGGGAAAAAATCACCGAGCGCCTGGGTCGCGAGCAGCAAAAGAAGAAGTATTGGGCGGCGATGGGTATCAAGAAGTGAGTACTGGTTTTCCATGAGCGTATGCCGTGCCGGGACGCACCTCCCGGCACGGTTTCTTTCGCTACCGATGGCACCGCTGAGTGGACCCGGATCGGCCGATGGCCCAGACCACGTCGCAACAAGCTCGCGCCGAAGCGGTTCTGACGCAGCCTAGGATTCAGACCGCAGCGCCGTCCTGGGTCCGCGAGAATCTCTTCGCGCTCGTGTGCATAGCGCCGAGCATCCTTGTCCTCTTCGCGCTGACCATATTTCCCCTGGTCTACGCGGCCTACATCAGCTTCCATGACTTCTATATGCCCCGTCCGCACGCCATGCAGTTCGTCGGGCTGCAAAACTACGGTGACATTTTCGTCGATTCCCGGTTCTGGATTTCCCTGAAGCAAAGCGCCTTCTTCATGGTCGGCTCGATCAGCGTGGAGTTCATCCTTGGGGCCAGCCTGGCGCTGTTTTTCTTCGAGGAGTTCAGGGGCCGGAGCGCCAAGGCCGCCTACCTCCCGATGATTCTGGTGCCGATGATGATCGCCCCCGTGGTGGTCGGATACATGTGGCGCCTGCTCTATCAGGTGCAGTTCGGGCCGATAAACTATCTCCTGCTCGAGTTCCTGAACATCGGGCCTTTTGAGTGGACGTCCAATCCCCAGACCGCCCTTTTGTCGGTGATCATCGCGGACATCTGGCAGTGGACGCCGTTCGTCACACTGGTGATGCTGGCGGGAATCGTGTCCTTGCCGCAGGAATTGTTCGAGGTGGCGGAAATCGACGGGGCCTCGGTCTTCCAGCGCGCGAGGTACATTATCCTGCCCATGCTGCGCCGGGTGATTGCCATCATACTGCTGATCCGCGTCCTGGATGCGTTCCGCGAATTCGACAAGATTTTCGTTCTCACCCAGGGCGGGCCGGGAACCGCGACCGAGACCGCGGTGTTCTACGCCTATCTTTCCGGATTCAAGTATTTCAAGGTCGGCTATGCCTCGGCGATGTCGATCTTGCTCCTGATCGTCACGGTGATCATTTGCGTAGCGATCGCCAAGGTCTTCCACAAAGAACAACCCGGCGAGGCTTAGCCGAGGGGGCTTTGGCGATGATTTTCGTTCGGGACGTCATCCGATACTCCATCATCGCGATCGTCGTGGCGGCGTTCGTTTTCCCGATCTACTGGATGCTCGTCACCTCGATCAAACCCGAAGAAGCGGTGATGGCGTACCCACCGATTTTTTATCCGCCCAGCCCGACACTGAGTCCCTATTCGACCTCTGTCCAGCAATTCAACAGCCTCCGGATCATACAAAACAGCCTGATCATCACGGGCTCGGCGACGATCATCTCGATCATCTTGGGGGCCGCGGCAGGTTATGGTTTCGCCCGTTACAGAATAGGCGGTTTTCACCTTCCATTCTGGATCCTGTCCACGCGCATGATGCCGGCAGTCGCGGCCATCATTCCGCTCTTCCTCGTGATGAAGAACCTCAGGCTGATCGATACCCACGTGGCGGTCATTGCCCTGCACCTGTTGGTGACCCTGCCGTTCGCCGTCTGGATGATGCGCGGCTTTTTTATGGAGATTCCCCAGGAGCTGGAAGAAGCGGCGATGATCGACGGCTGCTCGAAATGGCAGGCCTTCATCCGGATCGCCTTGCCGCTGGCGGCGCCCGGCATCGCGGTCACGACCTTGTTCTGCTTTATCTTTTCCTGGAACGATTTTCTTTTCGCATTCGTCCTGACGCGGCGCACGGCGACGACCCTGCCGGTCCTCGTGTCGGGCCTGTATTCCCAGCACGGCATCATGTGGGACGTCATGTCTGCGACCGCGGCGATGGCCCTGCTCCCGGTGCTTGGGCTGGCCTTGATTGCGCAGCGGTATCTGGTCCGCGGTATGACGATGGGCGCGATCAAATAGCGGCTTCCGGCAGCGGCCTGCCTGCGGCTGGCCCGCGCCCGGTGGGCTGCCTCAAAGCGCGAATATCCGGCTTGACGGCACGGCCTGGGCCAGAAGGGCCCCGCGCCGCCGGCGCGCCGGCCGCAGGTCCCTGTTTTTCCCTGCTGAACAGGGAAAATGGGGACATTCATCTTTTTCTCCCGTTTCTTCTTTGTTTGACAAGAGGT
>JBHIDD010000153.1:0-6512 GCA_046759925.1 Kiloniellaceae bacterium | reverse complement strand
GCGGCCTCGACCACCTTGGAGACGATGCGCCGGGCCTCGGCCGGGTGCTCCTCGAAGTACTGGCCGAGGCGGTCATTGAGCGTGTTCTCGACGATCGGCCGCACCTCGGAGGAGACCAGCTTATCCTTCGTCTGGCTGGAGAATTTCGGGTCCGGCACCTTGACCGACAAAACGCAGGTCAGCCCCTCGCGCGCGTCGTCGCCAGTCAGCGTCACCCTCTCCCGCTTGGCGATCCCCAAGGCATAGGCGTAGTTGTTGACCTGACGGGTCAGCGCCGCCCGGAAGCCCGCCAGGTGGGTGCCGCCGTCGCGCTGCGGGATGTTGTTGGTGAAGCAGAGCACCGTCTCGTGGTAGCTGTCGGTCCACTGCAAGGCCGCTTCCACGACCACCCCCTCGCGCTCGGCCTTCATGACGAAGGGCCGATCGATGATCGCGGTCTTGGTCCGGTCGAGATATTTGACGAAGGCCTCGAGCCCGCCCTGGTAATGGAGTTTCACGATCTTGGGCTCGGCGTGGCGGTCGTCGGCGAGCAAGAGATGGACCCCGGAGTTGAGGAAGGCGAGCTCGCGCAGCCGGTGCTCCAGCTGGGGGAAGTCGAACTCGGTCATCGCGAAGATCTTCTTGGACGGCAGGAAGGTGATCTCGGTGCCGCTGCGTCCGTCGGCCTCGCCGCTCACCTCGAGCGGCGCCTCGGCCTCGCCGTCGGCGAAGCGGATGAAATGCTCCTTGCCGTCGCGCCAGATGGTCAGTTCCAGCCACTCGGAGAGCGCATTCACCACCGACACACCGACGCCGTGCAGACCGCCGGCGACCTTGTAGGAGCTTTGATCAAACTTCCCGCCGGCGTGCAGACGGGTCATGATCACCTCGGCGGCGGAGATGCCTTCCTCGGCGTGGATGCCAACCGGGATGCCGCGACCGTTGTCGCGCACGGTCACGGAACCCTCGCCGTTGAGAATGACCTCGATCTTGTCGCAGTGGCCGGCGAGCGTTTCGTCGATCGAGTTGTCGACGACCTCGTAGACCATGTGATGCAGGCCCGAGCCGTCGCCGGTATCGCCGATGTACATGCCGGGACGCTTGCGCACCGCCTCCAGGCCGCGCAGGACCTTGATCGATTCGGCACCGTAAGCTTCCGCCTTGCCGAGGCCTTCCCTTGTGCGCGGACGCTGCGTCATGCTTCGCTGACCCGATGTCTCGGCCTCGCCGCCCCCGGTCATCGGCCGGGCGCCGGGCAGGGCTTCAGCGCGGCGTCCCGCACCTCGACGAACTGCGCCGCATCGCCGAGGTCCGCGAAGATCCCCGCCTCGGTTCCGCTCAGCCAGACCTGGGCGCCGAGCGCCAGGATCTCGTCGAAAAGCGCCGCGCGCCGCGCCCCGTCCAGGTGCGCGGCCACCTCGTCCAGCAACAGAAGCGGCGCCGCACCCCGGTGCAGGGCGAGCAGTCGCGCATGAGCCAGGACGATCGAAATCAAGAGCGCCTTCTGCTCGCCGGTGGAACAGTCCTCGGCCGGCAGGCCCCGGCTCGAGTGCCTGACCGCGAAGTCGCTGCGGTGCGGCCCGGCCGCGGCGCCCCCGGCCTCGGCGTCCCGGCCGCGCGCGGCGGCCAGCCTCGCCCGCAGCCGGTCCTCGGCATCGAGCGCCGCCATCTCATCCAGCCAGGCCTCCACCTCGCCGGTGACACCGAGCCGGGCCACCGGAAACGGACCGATCCCGACGGCACAGGTCTCGGCCAAGCGCTTGACCAGCGTGCGGCGGGCGGCGGCGATGGCGACCCCATGGCGCGCCATGCTGTCCTCGAGCGCGGCCAGCCAGGCGTCGTCGCTGCGGCCTTCCCTCAACAAACGGGCCCGGCCGCGCAAGGACTGCTCGTAGGCGACTATCCGTCCGGCGTGCGCCGGGTCGAAACCGTAAACCAGACGGTCCAGGAAGCGGCGGCGCCCCGCCGCGCCCTCGCGGAACAGGCCGTCCATCCCCGGCGTCAGCCAGACCACGCTGACGATTTCGCCGAGTTCCTGCTGGCCGCGAACGAAGGCGCCGTCGATCTTGAGCAGGCGGCGTTCGCGGACCCCGGCCTGGGCAACCTGGTCGCGGCCCGGATCACGCCCCGTGCCGAGTTCCCGCGGGCCCTCGGGCGTCATCACCGTCGCCGCCACGGCCCAGGCGCCCTCCGGCGCGGCGCCCGCGGCGGGGCGGCGGTCGACCTCGGCCAGCTTTGCGCGCCGCAGGCCGCGGCCGGGGGCAAGGAACGAGATCGCCTCGAGCAGATTCGTCTTGCCGGCGCCGTTCGGCCCGGTGAGCACCACGGGGCGGCCGTCGGTTTCCAACTCCGCGCGGGCGTAGCAACGGAACCGGCTGACCGTGAGGCGGGCAAGCCAAAGCGAACGTTGCCTCGACATCGCCGCGGCCGCCACATCCACGGATCGCGGTTGACTAAAGATCGCCTTGCTCACCAATGCGCGCACCGGCCCCCGCCGTTCACACCCGCATGGGCATGAGGACGTAGAGCGCACTCGAATCGGCGGCGTCGCGGACGATCGTCGGGGAGGCCGCATCGGCCATGGTGAACTGCGCCGCATCGCCCTCGATCTGACGGGCGATGTCCAGCAGATAGCGCGAGTTGAAGCCGATCTCGATGCCCGGGCCGCCATAGTCGATCTCGACCTCCTCGGTCGCGCTGCCGTTGTCCGGGCTGCTCGCGGACAGCGTGATGTTGCCGTCATCGACGACCATCTTCACCGCGCGGCTCTTCTCGGTCGAGATGGTGGAGACGCGGTCGACCGCATCGGCGAAGCTCTGGCAATGCACCTCGAGAATCTTGTCGTTGGCGGCGGGGATCACGCGTTCGTAGTCCGGGAAGGTGCCGTCGATCAGCTTCGAGGTAAGCACCGTCGCGTCGAAGGAGAAGCGGATCTTCGTCTCGGACAGCGCGACCTGGATCGGCTGATCGGTCTCGTCGATCAGCTTGCGCAGTTCGACGACCGTCTTGTGCGGAACGATCACGCCCGGTATGCCGGAGGCCCCCTCCGGCAGCGGCATCTGGAAGCGGGCCAGGCGGTGCCCGTCGGTCGCAACCGCGCGCAGCACGTCTAGACCGTCCGCGGCGGTCGCGTGCAAGTAAATGCCGTTCAGGTAGTAGCGCGTCTCCTCCGTCGAGATGGCGAACTTCGTGCGGTCGATCAGGTTCTTGAGCTCGCCCGCCTGCAAGGTGAACGCCTGCGGCAGATCGGCTGCGCCCGCCGTCGGAAAGTCCTCCTTGGGCAGGGTGGCCAGCGTGAAGACGGAGCGACCGGAGCTCAGCGTGATCCGCGAGTCATCGCCGCCAACCGCGATCTCGACCTGCGCGCCCTCGGGAAGCTTGCGCACGATATCGTATAAGGTATGCGCGGGGGCCGTGGTCACCCCCGGCTCCGCCACATCCGCCGCGACCGCATCGACGATGGTGAGATCCATGTCGGTGGCCGTCAGCGAGAGCCTGCCGTCGGCCACCTCGATCAACACATTGGTCAGGATCGGGATCGTGTTGCGGCGCTCGACGACGCTTTGCACGTGGCCAAGCGTCTTCAAGAGCGCGGCGCGTTCCAGGGTCAGCTTCATGGTGCTTCGAGATGCCTGTTGGGCTGTGAATGAACCGCTCCAGTCGCCCCGGCCCGGAGACGCCGATCGTCCCCCGAAACCGGGTCACTGGGTCGTGTCCGCACCGCCTTATGGGGACCGAGCGAGGCCGCTCGTCGATACGGTGCCGCAGTATAGCGTGCGGCTGCCGAAAAGGTAAGCTTTTCGCACCCTGTTTCAGCCATCAGGACGACCCGGCCCGGGGCGGGATGAGCTGGGATTCCAGGCGCTTAAACGGCCGGTTTCAAGGCTCTTCGGATCGAGCGCCACGGCGCGAGATTCGGCGACGGCTTGGCCGGCGGGGCACCGCCGACGCGGGGGATGGTTTGTCAGGCTTCGAGCATACGGCGCAGGAGATCGACGTCCTCGGAGAAGCCGGAATCGACGGCCCTGATCTCCTCGACCTTGCGCACCGCGTGCATGACCGTGGTGTGGTCGCGGCCGCCGAACTTGCGGCCGATCTCCGGCAGCGAGCGCGAGGTGAGCTGCTTGGAGAGATACATGGCCACCTGGCGCGGCCGGGCCACCGCGCGGGCGCGTCGCGCCGAATGCATGTCGGCGACCCGCACGTTGAAATGCTCGGCGACCCGCTTCTGGATTTCCTCGATGGTGACCCGCCGGTCGTGGGCGCGCAGCAGGTCGTGGAGCACTTCCTGCGTCGTCTCGAGGGTGATCGGGCGGCCGACCAGGGTGGCGTGGGCAACGATCCGGTTGAGCGCGCCTTCCAGCTCGCGCACGCTGGAGGTGATCTTGTGCGCCAGGAACTCCAGCACCTTGGCCGGGATGTTGGCGTCGCTCTGCTCGGCCTTGGTTTGCAGGATGCCGAGGCGCAGTTCGTAGGTGGTCGGGTGGATGTCGGCCACCAGCCCCCAGCCGAGGCGCGAGCGCATGCGTTCGGCGACGCCTTCGAGGTCGGACGGGCTCTTGTCGGCGGAGATCACCACCTGGCGGTTTTGGTCAACCAGGGCGTTGAAGGTGTGGAAGAACTCCTCCTGGGTCGCCTCGCGGCCGCCGATGAACTGGACGTCGTCGATCATCAGCACGTCGACCGAACGGAACTGCTCCTTGAAGGCCATGGTGTCCTTGATGCGCAGGGCGCGGACGAACTGGTACATGAACTTCTCGGCCGAGAGGTAGATGATCCGGCGATCCGGGGTCTGCGCCTTGATCTGCCAGGCGATCGCATGCATGAGATGGGTCTTGCCGAGCCCGACCGGGCCATAGAGGAACAACGGGTTGAAGGGCACCGTCCGGGCCTCGGCCACACGCCGCGCCGCGGCGTAGGCCAACTCGTTCGGCTTTCCGACCACGAAATTCTCGAAAGTGAAGCGTTCGTCGAGCGGCGCCCCGAAGTCTCGGTGCGGCGCCCTGGCCGCCTCGACGGACGTCGCGGCGGCGGCCCTGCCGACGGCCTCCCTGCCGGGCGGCTTGGCCAGGGATTTGGGCGCACATTCCGGCTTCGGCACCGGCCGGGCCGGCGGCTGAACGACGATCTCGACGCTTAAAATCCGCTCGTCCTCGTCCCGCCAGAGGGCATGAATGCGCTCCGCGTAGTTGCCCACCACCCAGTCGCGCATGAAGCGGGTCGGCACGGCCATGCGGACAATGCCGTGTCTCTCGCTGACCATGGTGAGCGGCTTCAGCCAGCTCCGATACGCCGCATCACCGACTTCCGCGCGCAAGCGCCCACGCACCCGCGCCCACTGCTCGCCGAGCTGGGCGCCCAGTTCGTCGTCGCCCATCTGCGTCACTCCCGCAACCCCTGCGGCCACCGGCCAACCAGAAGACGAATCCGCCGGAGCGATTGGCGCCGGACGTAATCCCCTTCCCCACCGAACGATTGTCTCAAGCCGGCTGCTGCCCGGGCGGTGTCGACCAGGCCACGCTGCCCCCGCTGTGCGCCGCTGATCGCTTCGACGTGCCTGGACCAAATTCTCGGGTTCCGAGACAATACGGGTTCGCAGGCGTGGGTCATCGTACGCAGCAGAACTCCAAAACGATACATTAGCGGTCCGTCGATTTTTCACGGGCGCGAAAAAAAGATTACTTAGGCTCGCGCGAAAAATATTTCGGAATTTTGGTTGTCCCCCAGAGGTCATTCCCGCCCCCAAAAACGACTCCGAACGAGTCCTTTGGTCGGGAAGACTTATATTTCGGCTGACGGCGGAATTACTTATCCGCGCGCCCCAGAGTGGCAGCCTTTCAATGTACCCGTCACGAACGAGCGTGACAAGCAGACCGAAAAGAGAACGTGAAAAATTTTTGGCGCAGAGGGCGCAAATCGCGCCCGCGCCATCGGCGGCGGCGCGGCGATCATCGCGGCGATGATTTGGTTGCGCGCAAGATTTTCGCGGCCGAAGAGTCGATCGCCCGAGAACGGATTCGAAAACCCCTGCGGCGATCCGATGCGGCGGCGCAAAAAAACCGCGCGCTTCTCCTGGAGGGTGCGGTGGAACATCCATCGCCGGCGGCCGCGCGGCGGCCAACTCAAGTCATCGCCTTGATCCGTGACGACAGGCGCGAGAGCTTGCGGGCCGCGGTGTTGCGGTGAAGCACGCCACCGCTTACGCCGCGGTGGAGTTCCGGTTGGGCCTCCTTGAACGCCGCCTGGGCCGCACCCTTATCGCCGCGCGCAATCGCCAGTTCGACTTTCTTCATGAAGGTGCGGATGCGGCTCGTCCGCGCACGGTTGACCGCGGCACGGCGTGCATTGCGCCTGATCCGCTTCTTGGCGGATGGATGGTGGGCCATTGAGCTGACCTGCTTATTCCCAAAAAAGCCCGCGGAAGGCGGGGGTTATAGCCGCCGGTCCATTCGCCGTCAAGCGCCGCGGGGACGGCGCGCGGGCCGGTTTTTTAAGGCGCAGGGGAACCAGCGGGTCACCGGTGCTTCCACCGT
>JBHIDD010000152.1:0-6553 GCA_046759925.1 Kiloniellaceae bacterium | reverse complement strand
CGCATTTTCTCGGGCGTGCAGCCCACCGGCAACCTGCACCTCGGCAACTACCTGGGCGCGATCCGCAACTTCGTGGCGCTGCAGGACGAGTACCACTGCATCTACTGCGTGGTGGACATGCATGCGATCACGATCTGGCAGGAGCCAAAGGAACTCAAGGCCAACACCCGCGAGGTGACCGCCGCCTATCTGGCCGCCGGAATCGACCCCAAACGCTGCATCATCTTCAACCAGAGCCAAGTCCCCGCCCATGCGGAGATCGCCTGGATCTTCAATTGCGTGGCGCGCCTCGGCTGGCTCAACCGCATGACCCAGTTCAAGGAAAAGGCCGGCAAGCACAAAGAGAAGGCAAGCGCCGGGCTTTACGTCTATCCCAACCTCATGGCGGCGGACATTCTGGCCTACAAGGCGACCCACGTGCCGGTCGGCGAGGACCAGAAGCAGCACCTGGAACTCACCCGCGACATCGCCCAGAAGTTCAACACCGACTTCGGCGTCGAGGTCTTCCCCCTGCCCGAGCCGCTGATCTTCGGCGCCGCGACCCGGGTCATGAGCCTGCGCGACGGCACCAAGAAGATGAGCAAGTCCGATCCCTCGGATTACAGCCGGATCGCCATGACCGACGAGGCCGATGCGATCGCCAGGAAGATTCGCAGGGCCACCAGCGACCCGGCTCTCTTGCCCGGGCCGGAGGTGCTGGATCCGGGCGGCGAAGTGCCGGAGACGGCCCGGGCCGCGCGGCCCGAGGCCTACAACCTGCTGGGCATTTACGCGGCGCTGGCCGATAAGCCGATGGCGGCGGTGCTCGAGGAATTCGCCGGCGCGCAGTTTTCCGATTTCAAGGCGGCCTTGACCGACCTGGCGGTCGCATCGCTGGGGCCCATCGGGGCGGAGATGAAACGCCTCTGCGCCGACCCGGGCGCGGTCGATGCGGTGCTCCGGGACGGGGCCGCCCGCGCCCGGGCGATCGCCGAGCCGATCCTCAAGGAAATCCACGACGTGGTCGGGTTCCTGCGGGTGTGATTGCGCGGGTTCAGGCCGCCTTCGTCGGGTGCAACGGCTTGATGGTGGTCAGGATCCCGCCCGTTTCAGCTTCGGCCCGCCACAGATCCACAGCCATCTGCAGGTTGAGCCAGAATTCGGGCGAAGTTTTGGTCAGCTTGCCCAGGCGCAGGGCCATGACGGCGGTGACGGCGCGCTTGCCATTGACAAGCTGATTGACCGACCGGCGTGAAACGCCGAGCGCGTCAGCCACCTCCTGCTGCGTCAACCCATAATCTTCCAGCAGACCACGGGCGATGTAGACACCGGGGTGCGTCGGTGGCCGTCTACGTGATTTCCGCGGCATAGACATGATCCACTCGCTTATCAGTGATAATCCTCGAACCGCACGTTTTCCGCGTCCTTGCCGGTCCACTCGAAGGTGATCCGGTATTTCCGGGTCACCCGGATGCTGTAGCGTGTTGGTTTTGTGCCGGCCAGACGTTCAAAGTGGTTGCTGGGCGGAAAGCAAAGGTCTTGTAGCCGCACGACCGCGTCCAACAAGTCCAGTTGCTGTTTGGCTCTTGTCGCCACGTCACTCGCGATGCGCCGATGCCTTCCCACAGTGAAAAGAGCTTCGGTCCGCTTGTCCGCGAACGAAATAATCATGTTCAAGAATCCCTTTAGACCTGTGGACTTGAATAGTCATGGCCCGTCTTCCTTGATGCTTGTCCTGCTCCCGAGGAGCGAAATTCCCCTTGCGGGTAATGTAACCAGAATGGTTACAACGTCAAGGACCATGTAAACGGCCTGATTACAAACCGTTCACCCTTTCCGGCCGAGCCAGTGCTGTGTCGGTCGGGTCCGTCACCGGTCGATCCGCTTAGGTGCGGTGCTGCTTCGAAGTGCGAGTCAAGGGACTTCCATCGTTTTTTTCGCGAAAAAGTGAAGAAAAACGGCGCTAAAGCGTTGGCGCGCTGAGAATTTGGCGTTAAGTTTTCTATCCGAGAGCGCGCCCGATTTTCGCGCGCGCCGCGTCTGCCGTTTGCGTTCCACGCCATGCCGCTGTTCCCGCACACCGCGCAACTCTGATCGCAGGGCGATGCGGATTCATCTGCCCATCGCCGCGATGTCGGCCAACGACTTTCTGCGCCTCGGCCTGGTGCGGATGATCGCGACGCCCAGACCGGCCACGACCTGAGCGCGATGCAGTTCTTCGAAATCTTCCCGATCCTGCCGATCTACCTGCCGATCGCCGAAATGTCGGTCGACGTCTTTCTCTTGCTCGGGCTGGGCGGGATCGTCGGCTTCCTGTCCGGTCTGTTCGGGGTCGGCGGCGGGTTCCTCATGACTCCGTTGTTGATTTTCATCGGCGTGCCGCCGGCGGTGGCCGTCGGCACCGAGGCCAACCAGATCGTCGCGGCCTCGGTCTCCGGCGTGCTGGCGCACTGGCGGCGCGGCAACGTCGACTTCACGATGGGCCTGGTGCTGTTGCTCGGCGGCCTGACCGGCTCGACGTTTGGTGTGTTGCTGTTCTCGATTTTGCGCGGCTACGGTCAGATCGACCTGGTGATCCGGCTCTGCTATGTCGTTTTCCTGAGCGTCATCGGTACGCTGATGTTCTACGAAAGCCTGCGCACCATCCGGCGGCGCAAGGCCGCCCCCGGGCAGCGCATGAAACTGCATCAGCATACTTGGGTGCATGGCCTGCCGCTGAAGATGCGCTTCCGCAGATCCAAGCTCTACATCTCGGCGGTGCTGCCGTTTACGGTGGGCCTCCTGGTCGGCATTCTGGCCGCGATCATGGGTGTGGGCGGCGGCTTCATCATGGTGCCGGCGATGATCTACCTGCTCGGCATGCCGACCTCGATCGTGGTCGGCACCTCGCTGTTCCAGATCATATTCGTGACCGCGAACGTCACCTTCCTGCAGGCTTACGCCAACCAGACGGTGGACGTGCTGCTCGCGCTTTTGTTGCTCATCGGCGCGGTGATCGGCGCCCAGTTAGGCGCCAGAACGAGCGCCAAGCTGCACGGCGAGGAACTGCGCGGCCTGTTGGCGCTCATGGTGCTCGCGGTTTGCGGCAAGCTGTTCTTCGATCTCCTGGCGACGCCGGCGGACATCTATTCGCTGGGGGTGGTGCGGTGATGACCGTCCCGGCCCTCGATTCGCTCACTGTCAAGCTCGGACTCCCGGCGCATCGGTTTCCGGGCGCAGGCCGCGCCGTCCCGGGCCGCCGGGTCTGCGGCCTTGCGGCCGTCTGCGTGGCGCTGATGGCCCTGGCCGGACCGGTCCGGGCGGACACCCTGATCGTCGATCTCTCCCAGTATCTGGTCGCGATCACCACCAGCTTCGCCGGCACCAAGGTCCTGCTGTTCGGCACGATCGACGGTCCGGGCGACGTGGTGGTCATTGTCCGCGGGCCGGACCGGCCGGTGGTCTTGCACCGCAAGAAGCGCGTTCTCGGCATCTGGCTCAATGCGGCCACGATGACCTTCGACCGGGCGCCCAGTTTCTACGCCATCGCCAGTTCCCGGCCGCTGTCGGAGATCGCTTCGGACTCCGTGCGGGTGCGCGAAGAGATGGGGATCGAGAACCTGCGCCTCGAGCTGCCCCGGGCCAAGGCGTCCCCCAACGTCGCGGCGGCCTGGCGGGACGGGCTGATCCGCAACCACCAGGCCCTCGGTCTCTACCCGGTCGAGGTCGGCAAGGTCATCTTCCTGGGGAACCGCCTGTTCCGCGCCGACGTCAAGTTTCCCGCCAACGTACCGACCGGCATCTATCAGGTGAATTCCTATTTCCTGCGGGACGGCCGGGTGGTCCGCGCCCAAAGGAATGCCCTCACAATCGAGAAGGCAGGGATCGAGGCGAGGGTCTTCGATTTCGCCCACAACCGGTCGGCCGCCTACGGCCTGATTGCGATTCTCGTGGCGCTGGTGGCAGGATGGCTGGGTCACATGGCGTTCCGGAAGCCGTGATGCCCGCGATGAGCGACGCGCCAGACGATACCCGACCGTCCCGGGCGGACTCCGACCGCGTCTTCCTGGTGGTGGTCGACGAGACCGAGGAGATGAAGGTCGCCCTGCGCTATGCCTGCCGCCGGGCGCGCCACACGGGCGGGCGGGTCGCGCTGCTCTACGTGATCGAGCCTGCGGATTTCCAGCACTGGATGGCGGTCGGCGACCTGATGCGCGAGGAGGCGCGCAGCGAGGGCGAGCAGTTGCTGCAAAAGCTGGCCGCAGAAGTCAACAGACTGGTCGGGGCCATACCGGTCCTTTACGTGCGCGAGGGCAAGGCCCGAGACGAGCTGCTCAAGCTGCTCGAGGAAGAGCCGAGCATCTCGATCCTGGTGCTGGGCGCCAATACCGGATCGCGCGGCCCCGGGCCGCTGGTCTCGGCCTTGACAGGGAAAATGGTCGGCAAACTGCGGGTTCCGGTCACCATTGTGCCCGGCAACTTGAGCGACGAGGCGATCGACAGCATCAGCTAGGGCTCGGTCTTGTCCGATCGAGCACGAGGTTCTTGGTTTCCCCAAACGTTCCCGATCCCTTTGGTCGCCAAGCGGCCCACGGATCCGCGAAAGTTTGTCCGAGATCGCCGATTTCGTGGCCATTGCCCCGGGATCTGCACGGCCACCCGGCCCTGATCCCGGGGCGCGACTTGAAGTTCGCGCCGGAAACGTGCACATAATGGTGGCTTGGCGGGACATCGGGTCGGGCGCCGACGGGCGGGGTTCTGGCAGGAGGGTTTAAAGCGTGTTCATCCAGACCGAAGAGACGCCGAATCCGGCAACCCTGAAGTTTCTACCCGGACGCAGCGTGGTCGAGTCAGGAACCGCGGATTTTCCGGATCCGGACTCGGCGGCACGTTCGCCCTTGGCCCAGCGCCTCTTCGCGATCGAAGGCCTCGTCGGCGTCTTCCTGGGCGCCGATTTCATCACGATCACCAAGGCCGAGGACCGGGAGTGGTATCTCCTCAAGCCGGCGATCCTCGGCGTCATCATGGAGCATTTCACGGCGGGACGGCCGGTGCTCCTGGAGGACGCGCCGCAGCCGGCAGAGGCCGAACACGTCTCCGACGGGGACGAGGCGGTGGTCGCCCAGATCAAGGAACTGCTCGATACGCGGGTTCGCCCGGCGGTGGCCCAGGACGGCGGTGACATCATCTTCCGCGGGTTCGATCGCGGGGTCGTCTACCTGCACATGCAGGGGGCCTGTTCGGGCTGTCCGGCCTCGACCGCCACCCTGAAGATGGGCATCGAAAACATGCTGCGCCACTACATCCCGGAAGTTGTCGAGGTGCGCGCCATCGGCTGAGCGGCGGATCATCCGATGCCAAGTCCGGCCAATTGTACGCGACGTCACCAGGGTCGAATCCTATGGCCGTCCCCGGCCCGCGGCGGCCGCCCGAAATTCTGATCAGAAAACGGATTCTTCAGGGCCGACGAATTAAGTATGGCGTCCCTGAAATTCCGTCCCTGAAATTCCGAAATTCCCGACGAATTAAGTATGGCGTCCCCGAAATTGAAATTCTCGATGGCGTCCCCGAAATTCTCGTCCCCGAAATTCCGTCCCCGAAATTCCCAAAGATACGAAGGGATTTCAATATGTTTGTGGTCCTTCGTGCCTTCCTGCCTTCGCCGAAGCGAGCCGCCTCCGCCGAAGCAGCCGCTTCGGCTGCGGAGGCCGGGAGCCTCGGCTTCGCGTCCACCCTCCGCAGCTGCAGCGCAGCTGCTGCGGAGGACGGGCAGGCAGGTGTGGTGAATCCCTTGTTATGTGGATCCGGGTCCGAACTGTCGGACTCGCTACACTACGGCAGCACATAGAACTGGGTGCCGAACCAGCGCCAGCGGCCGCCCGGACCCGGCATGGTGCAATTGAGCCGCGAACGCCCAGGCGACAAGGGCCGGGCAAGCCGGACCTCGATCCGGTCGTCGCCGAGCCGCTCGACGGTGACCGCGTTGCGGCTGGCAAAACAGTTGAGCGCGGACAGCCCGTTAAGTCCCCCGAGCACCGTGAAGCCGTAAAGCGGCGGGTTGTTCTCCGCCCGCACCAGCGGGTCCGCCGGCGTGACGTCGGTGACCGGCAGGGGCAGCGCGTTGACCACCAGCCGGAAGCGGTCGAGGTCGCCGAAGGCCTCGCTGAAGGGAAAGCGGGGCAAGGCGAAGCGGTCCGAGGTGCGGGCGACGGCGCCCGAATGCTGGCCGAAAGCGGCCTCGAACCCGGCCGCGGCCACGACGTTGCGCAGCGCCAGGCTGTATTCGCCGTAGGGGTAGGCGAAGATCGCCGGGACGGCGCCCAGTTCCTCCCGAAAGCGGGCGGATGCCCTGGCGATTTCGGCGCGGGCCGCCGCGGCCGATTGCCGCACCATGTGGCCATGCGCGGCGCCGTGGTGACCGAGCGTGACGCCGCCCATGGCCAGCATCTCGCGCAGTTGATGCCAACTCATGTAGCCGGGAAAGCCCTTGTCGAGCGGATCCGTCGCGACGAACAGCGTGAACGGCAGGCCCGCGGCGCGCAAGCGCGGCCAGGCCTCGGCATAGACCGAGGCGAAGGCATCGTCGATGGTGATC
>JBHIDD010000151.1:0-6590 GCA_046759925.1 Kiloniellaceae bacterium | reverse complement strand
TCCAGCCCGAGGAAGGGCTGATGCTGTTGTTCCCTTCGTACTTCTATCATCGGACGATCAAATTCGAGACCGCGGAGACGCGCATCAGCATCGCCTTCGATGTCGTGCCGGAAGGCTGACTTGTGAAGCCATATCCGCCCCGGCCCGCGGAGGGTGGCCGGCGCTTGAGGGAACATAGGCGAGTCCATTCGTGGGCGCGCCGGGATCAGGGCTTTGCGCCGTTCCGATCCGGGCCGTCCTATTCGGCGGCAGCCCGGTAGGGTTCGACCCGCGCGGCGCAGAACTTGAACTCGGGGATCTTGCCGAAGGGGTCGAGCTGCGGATTGGTCAAGACGTTCGCCGCCGCCTCGGCGAAGCAGAAGGGGATGAAGACCATGCCTTCGGGCACGTCGCGGTCCTGGCGGACCTTGAGGACGATCTGGCCGCGCCGCGTCGCCACCTTGATCATGTCGCCGGGGCCGATCCCGAGGCGCCGGACGTCGCGGGCATTGAGCATGGCGATCGCCTCCGGCTCCAGGCTGTCCAGCGTGCTCGCGCGCCGGGAGATCGCCCCGGTGTGCCAGTGTTCCAGCAAACGGCCGGTGGAGAGCACCATGGGATACGCCTCGTCCGGCAGCTCGTCCGGCGGGGTCAGCGCGGCGGGCACGATGCGTCCGCGCCCGCTTTCCGTCGGGAAGCCTTCGGCGAACATGATCTCGTTGCCGGGCTTGTCCAATCCGTCGCACGGATAGGTGACCGCGTCCTCCCGCTCCAGGCGTTCCCAGGTGATGTTCTCGAGCGACGGCATGACCTCCGCCATCTCGGCGAAGACGTCCCGGGGATGGCTGTAGGTCCAGTCCAGCCCGATGCGCCGCGCGATCTCCTGGATCAGCCACCAGTCCTGGCGGGCGTCGCCCGGCGGGTCGAAGGCCTGGCGGCCGATCTGGACCTGCCGGTTGGTGTTGGTGTAGGTGCCGGTCTTCTCGGCCGCCGCCGAGGCGGGCAGGACCACGTCGGCATGCCAGGCGGTCTCGGTCAGGAAGATGTCCTGCACCACCAGGTGCTCGAGTGCGGCCAGCGCCTGGCGGGCGTGGCCCTGGTCCGGGTCCGACATCGCCGGGTTCTCGCCCATGATGTACATGCCCTTGATCCGGCCATCGAGGATGGCATGCATGATCTCGACCACGGTGAGGCCCCGCTCGGGATCCAGGTCCTTGGACCAGAAGTCCTCGAAGCGGCTGCGGTTGTCCGGCGATTCCACCGGCTGGTAATCCGGATAGACCATCGGAATCAGTCCGGCGTCCGAAGCGCCTTGCACGTTGTTCTGGCCGCGCAGGGGATGCAGGCCGGTGCCCGGCCGGCCGACCTGCCCGGTAATGAGCGCGAGCGCGATCAGGCAGCGGGCGTTGTCGGTGCCGTGGATCGACTGCGAGATGCCCATGCCCCAGAAGATGATCGAGGCGCGGGCCCTGGCGTAAGTGCGCGCCACCTCGCGGATGGTCCTGGCGTCGATGCCGCAGACCTCGGCCATCGCCTCCGGCGCGAAGTCCTTGATCCGTTCCGTGAGCTCTTCGAAGCCCTCGGTGTGGGCCTGGACGTATTGCCGGTCGGCGAGGCCCTCCTCGACGATGGTGTGCAGCATGGCGTTCAAGAGCGCCACGTCCTGGCCCGGCTTGAACCGCAGCATGTGGGTCGCATACCGCGCCAGCCCTTGGTCGCGCGGATCCACGACGATCAGCTTGGCGCCCCGCTTGGCCGCGTTTTTCAGGAAGGTCGCGGCCACCGGGTGGTTGTCGGCCGGCCGGGCGCCGATCACGATGATGCATTCGGCGTCCTTGGCCGCGGTAAAGGGCGCGGTCACCGCGCCCGAGCCGATGCCCTCCATGAGCGCGGCGACCGACGAGGCGTGGCAAAGCCGCGTGCAGTGGTCGACGTTGTTGCTGCCGAAGCCGGTGCGCACCAGCTTCTGGAATAGATAGGCTTCCTCGTTCGTGCCCTTGGCCGAGCCGAAGCCGGCCAGCGCGTAGCGGCCATCGCGGTCGCGGATCGCCTTGAGGCCGGCCGCGGCCAAATCGAGCGCCTCCTCCCAGGTCGCCTCGCGGAAGTGCGTCCAGGGGTTGGCCGGGTCGATCTGAATGTCCGCCGTCTTGGGCGCGCCCTCGCGCCGGATCATCGGCGTGGCGAGGCGGTGCGGATGCTTGATGTAGTCGTAGCCGAAGCGGCCCTTGACGCAGAGCCGGTTGCGGTTGGCCGGGCCGTCCCGGCCGTCGACATAGAGGATCCCGTCGTCCTTGATGTGGAGCGTGGTCTGGCAGCCGACGCCGCAGTAGGGGCAGACGGTCTCGACATCGCGGTCCTCGAATTCGGTGCGCACGCCGGCGTCGTCAAGCAGGCTCGCCTCCATGAGCGCGCCGGTCGGGCAGGCCTGCACGCATTCGCCGCAGGCGACGCAGGTGCTCTGGCCCATGGGTTGGTCGAAGTCGAAGATCACCTTGGCGCCGTGGCCCCGATAGGCCATGCCGATCACGTCGTTGACCTGCACCTCACGGCAGGCCCGCACGCAGAGCGTGCAACCGATGCAGGCGTCCAGGTTGACGCGCATGGCGGTGTGGCTGGAATCGGACGCGATCTTGTCGCGCGCCGGGAAGCGGCTTGTCGTCACGTCGAGCTTCTCGGCCCAGTGCCAGAACTTGGACTGGGGATCGGGCGACCGGGCGCGCGGCGGCTGGTCGGCGACCAGCAGCTCGAAGACCATCTCGCGCGCGTGTCTCGCCCGTTCCGAGGCGGTGGACACCGTCATGCCCTCGGTCGGCTGGCGGATGCAGGAGGCGGCCAGCACCCGTTCGCCCTCGATCTCCACCATACAGGCCCGGCAATTGCCGTCGGCCCGGTAGCCCGGTTCCGGCGCATGGCAGAGATGCGGGATCTCGATCCCGAGGCGGCTCGCGACCTGCCAGATCGTCTCGCCGGCCTCGGCCTCGGCCGCCAGGCCGTTCAGGGTGAACTCGATCGGTTCACTCATCGCACCTCCTCCGGAAAGTATTTGAGCACGCTGAGCACCGGGTTGGGCGCCGCCTGGCCCAGGCCGCAGATCGACGCATCCCGCATGGCGGTGGAGAGCTCCTGCAAAAGGTCCGCATCCCAGGTCTCGGCCGACATGAGTTTCACCGCCTTCTCGGTCCCGTTGCGGCACGGCGTGCACTGGCCGCAGCTCTCGTCCTCGAAGAACCGCATCAGGTTGAGCGCCACCGCCTTCATGTCGTCCCGGTGGGAGAGGACCACGATCGCGGCCGAGCCGATGAAGCAGCCGTGCGCCTCAAGGGTACCGAAATCGAGCGGGATGTCGGCCATGCTGGCCGGCAGGATCCCGCCCGAGGCGCCGCCCGGCAGATAGCCCTTGAAGGTGTGGCCGTCCGCCATGCCGCCGCAGTACGCCTCGATCAGCTCCGCCGCGGTGATCCCGGCCGGGGCCAGCTTGACGCCCGGATTCTTGACCCGGCCCGAAACCGAGAAGGCGCGCAGGCCCTTGCGCCCGTTCCGGCCCTCGCCCGCGAACCACTCCGGGCCCTTCTCGACCAGGTCGCGCACCCAGTAGACGGTTTCCACGTTGTGGATCAGCGTCGGCAGCCCGTAGAGCCCTCTCTCGGCGGGGAACGGCGGCTTGTGCCGCGGCAGGCCGCGCTTGCCCTCGATCGATTCGAGCATCGCCGATTCCTCGCCGCAGATGTAAGCGCCCGCGCCCCGGCGCAACGCGATCCGCAGGCCGAAATCCAGTCCCTCGGCCCGGATGCGGGCGATCTCCTTGTTGAGGATTTCCAGGACCGCCGGGTATTCGTCCCGGATGTAGATGTAACAGCTCTCGGCCTCGCAGGCCCAGGCGGCGACCAGCATGCCCTCGAGGAAGCGGTGCGGATCGCGTTCCAGGTAGTAGCGGTCCTTGAAAGTGCCGGGCTCGCCCTCGTCGCCGTTGATCGCCACGAGGCGCGGCTTGGCCTGCCGGCGCACGAGCTTCCACTTCAGGCCGGCTGGAAATCCGGCGCCGCCGAATCCGCGCAGGCCCGAATCCTCCATCACCTTGACGAGATCCTCGGGATCGCGCTTGCCGCCGTGGCAGTCCTTGAGCAGCGCGTAGCCGCCGTCGGCCAGGTAGCCGTCGAATCCCTTGTAGTCCGGGATTTCCGGGTGGATGTGGCCGGCCTCGGCCGCCTGGGCGAGAGTCTCGAGCGTGGCGTGATCGACGTGGCGATGGCCGACCTCGGCCACCGGCGCGGTATCGCAGCGGCCCATGCAGGGCGCGCGCACCACGCGCACCTTGGCGCCGAGCGCCTTCGGCAGCTGCTCGAGCAGCTTCTGCGCGCCCATCATCTCGCAGGTCAGGCTGTCGCAGACCCGGACGGTCAGCTCGGCCGGCCCGGGCTCGTCGTCGAGCACGATGTCGAAGTGCGCGTAGAACGAGGCCACCTCGTAGACCTCGGCCATGGGCAGGGACATCTCCTCGGCCAAGGCCTGGAGGTGGGCCGCGCTCAGACAGCCGTAGCGATCCTGGATCAGGTGCAGGAATTCGATCAAGAGATCCCGCTCGCGCAGCCGGTCGCCGAGCAGCGCCCGAACCTCGTCGAGCGCCCGCGGCTCGAGCTGCCGGCCTTTGGGAAAAAAGGCTGCCTTGCGCCGGCCCGATCCGGGATGGATCATCCGCTCCAAAGGCCGCCCTTTCGGCCCGTTTCCTTCGGCGATCGTCGCCGCTTCGTCCATCTCCAACGTCCTGTCAGGCCCAGGTTTCATTGCGGTCGCATCGCCCACGGCCTCGTTGCCGGCGTCCGAGCCGTGGTCCGGGCGTTTTTTAGCACCATTCTCGATCCTTGGCTAAGGCCCTGTAGATATTGTCGTACCCTCAAACGTCGTCGATCACTTCCAGTTTCACGTTTTCGCCGTTGATCAGGAGCTTGCCGGCGTGCTCGAAGTTCACGGTGATGCGCGGGCCGATCACCGACTGGACCTGCCCGATTCCCCAATCGCGCCGGGACGGGTGGCGGACCAGCATGCCGGGCAGCAAATCCTGCGTCATCGAACGACCTTAATCTCTCGTGACCGGGCTTAAAACCCGCACCTCGTGCGGCCTTTCGGCCGGCCCTCGTCAAGGCTCGTCCAAAGGTTCCCAAGGCGCCGAAGATCCATGCCGCGATACCCCAGGTTTTGCTTGCTTTCCCCGCGCCGAACCGGACCTTCCGGCGGTCGCCGGCCGGTCGCAATCCACGAGATTGACTCAGCGCCATATCGCGACCGCCGGGCATCGCGACCGCCGGGCCGGCTGTCGTGGCATGGCCGGGGACGGGTTCCCAACGTGACCACATTCTACTTCTCACACAGGCTCTCGGTGTATAAGGAACGGCAAGATTCGAAGGCGCCTTATATCATTGAACATTGATATAAGATCGACACCGAAGATAACCGGAGCGACACCCGCTTGTGACCGGCAATCGGAGTGCCGAAAGAGGATCCGGGCGAGAGGACGCGAACAGGATGGACTTTCAGATCGATATGCGGGTGGCCGAGCTCCTCGCCTCGCGGTTGTGCCACTGCCTGGTCGGCCCGATCGGGGCGGTCAACAACGGCGTGGAGCTGATGGCGGACGACGCGTTCGGCATGTCCGGCGACGCCATGGAATTGGTCGCCAACAGCGCGCGCCGGGCGGCGAGTGCGTTGCAGTTTTATCGGCTTGCCTATGGCATGGCCGGGGACCGTCCCGGGAGCGATCCGAGCGAACTGCACGACCTGGCCGCCGGGTTCCTCGCGACCTCCAAGGCGTCGCTCGATTGGGCGGTGCCGCGGTCGCTGGAAGGACTGCCCAGCGGCCTCGGCAAACTACTCCTCAACATGATCGCACTGGCCGAGGAAATGCTGCCGCGCGGCGGCGCCCTGTCGGTGGCGCTCCGCGACGGTCCTGAGCAAGCCGAAGGGGGCGGGTGGGAGGCTTCGGTGACGGCGTCCGGAGACGGGGCCAAGCTGCGCGCGGAGTCCGAACTGGCGCTGGCAGAGACGGTCGCGATCGAAGACCTCACGCCCCGCAACGTGCAGGGCTATTTCACCCGGCTGCTCGCCGGCCGTATGGGCGCCGGCCTGGCGGTCGACACGCCCGGGCCGGATCGCCTGCGGTTTGTCGTCACCCTGAGCCGGTCGAAGGGGCCCGCCTGAGGCCCCGCATCCTGAGCTTGCCGAAGGGGGGATCACGAGCAGCACTGGTACCCTCTCTCATAATAGGGTGGTACGTGTAACAGGGTGGTACGTGTGATCGTCTTTCCGGGTCCTTTGGGTCGGGCCGGCGATGCGGGGACATCGGCAAGCGGCGCCGACGCCCGCCAAAGGGCGCGAAAGGCGACCCTTCGGGCGGCCCCGGGCGGCCATCGGACCTCGTCGCGCCTGCCTGCGCGAAGCCGAGGCTTCGCTTCGGCGAAGGCAGGCGGCCCTCGTGATGAGCCCCGCATCACGTCGAACCGCGCTCCTAACCGAATGACCGCGCAATCGCCGTCACACGTGTCATCCTATTATGAGAGAGGGTACTAGATGACGAAAACGACCAGCCGCGATTCGGGGATCACCTGGACCGAGCTCGG
>JBHIDD010000150.1:0-6650 GCA_046759925.1 Kiloniellaceae bacterium | reverse complement strand
CGACGTCCATGCCCACCGTGTACATGTGGTGGGCCCAGACGATGAAGCCGATGAAGCCGATCGCCACCATCGCGTAGACCATCCCGAGATAGCCGAAGATCGGCTTCCTCGCGAAGGTGGGGATGATCTGGCTGACGATGCCGAAGGCCGGAATGATCAGGATGTAGACCTCCGGATGGCCGAAGAACCAAAACAGGTGCTGGTAGAGAAGCGGGTCGCCGCCGCCGGCCGGGTCGAAGAAGGTGGTGCCGAAGTTGCGGTCGGTCAGCAGCATGGTGATCGCGCCGCCCAGAACCGGCAGGGCGAGCAATAGCAGGAAGGTCGTGACCAGGATCGACCAGACGAACAGCGGCATCTTGTGCAGCGTCATGCCCGGCGCGCGCATGTTGAAGATGGTGGTGATGAAGTTGATGGAGGCGAGGACCGACGAGGCACCGGCCAGGTGCAGCGAGAAGATCGCCATGTCGACCGCCGGGCCCGGTTGGCCAAAGGTGCTGAGCGGCGCATAGACCGTCCAGCCGACGCCCGCGCCCGGTGGGTCTCCCGCCAGGGTCGAGCCGAGGAGCAGAAGCGCCGACGGGATCAGGAGCCAGAAGCTGACGTTATTGACGCGCGGGAAGGCCACGTCCGGGGCGCCGATCA
Source organism: Kiloniellaceae bacterium (assembly GCA_046759925.1). Classification (GTDB taxonomy): domain Bacteria; phylum Pseudomonadota; class Alphaproteobacteria; order Kiloniellales; family J153; genus JBHIDD01. The sequence goes on along the minus strand of JBHIDD010000150.1, from coordinate 6,008 downwards.
TGAGCGGCACGAACCAGTTGCCGAAGCCGCCGATCATGGCCGGCATGATCAGGAAGAAGACCATGATCAGGCCGTGGCCGGTTACCAGCACGTTATAGAACTGGTAGTCGCCGCCGAGGATCTGATCCCCCGGCTGCATCAGTTCCATGCGCATCAGCACGGACATCGCGCCCCCGATCAACCCCATGATCAGGGCAAACGTGATGTACATCGTGCCGATGTCTTTATGGTTGGTCGAATACAGCCAGCGGCGCCACCCGGTAGGCCTCTCGGCGTGGCCCGCGTGGGCCTCAACCACCGCACCGGACTCGCTCATGATTCTAAACCTCTCCTCTTCCCCGTCGGCGGCGGGCCTTCAGTTCGCGGTTTGCGCCCGCGCCTCCACGACCCGAACCGGGCCCGGAATTCGCTCCTGGGCAAATTCCTCCTTCGCCTTCTCGACCCACCCGGCGAACGCCTCTTTCGAGACTGCCTCGACGGTGATCGGCATGAAGCCGTGGTTGATGCCGCAAAGCTCCGAGCACTGGCCGTAATAGACCCCTTCGCGCTCGATGCGCACCCAGGTTTCGTTGACGCGGCCGGGCACCCCATCGATTTTCACCCCGAATGCCGGCACCGCCCAGGCATGCACCACATCGCCCGCGGTCACCAGAATCCGGATGGTGGTGTCGACCGGCAGAACCACGCGGTTGTCGGTATCGAGCAAGCGTTTCTGCCCCGGCTGCAGCTCGTCGTCCGAAATCATGAGAGCGTCGAAGGTGAAGTCGCCGTGGTCCGGGTACTCGTAGGTCCAGTACCACTGGCTGCCGATCGCCTTGATGGTCATCTCGGATTCGGGCACGGTTTTCTCATAATAGAGCAGCCTGAAGGACGGGATGGCGATGACGACCAGAATCACCACGGGCACCGCGGTCCATAACACCTCGATCAGGGTGTTGTGGGTGGTTTTGGACGGGACCGGATTGCGTTTCGCGTTGAAACGGATCATCACGTAAAGCAACAACAGCAGCACAAACAGCGCAATGCCGGTAATGATGATCAGGATCAGGTCATGAAACTCGGTGACCTGCTTCATGATCGGAGTCGCCATCTCTTGGAACCCGGTCTGCCAACGCCTGGGCTCCCCGGCCTGCGCCCCGGAGATCAACGCCGCTGTCGCGGCAACGAGGCCCGCCAGAGGACAAAATCCCTTCGCCAACACCATGCGCGATGTTTCCCTCGTGTCGTGGCAAAACCGACCGCCGGCGCACCGGAGCCGCGCACCCGCCTCCGCCGATCCGTTGGATTATCCGCCCATCCGCCACGCCGATCCTGCGTGCGCGCAATCTATACCATGCGCCCCCAACCCGACAACCCCAGGGGCGCTCACGCCGCGGCGATTTTCGCGCGCCCTGGAGATTGATCGCCGCGCCTCCGTCAGGCAAGCCCGTGGTGATCGCGGCCCCTGATTTTTCACGAACAGGGCCCCATATGAGAGACTGAGTTTGCTCTCGGCCATATGCGACGGAGTGTCTCGATGTCCCAGATCGCCGCCACCGACGACCTCTTCTTCAACCGCGCCGGGCTCGACCGGAGGCGGCTACAATCCATCCTCGATGACGCGCTCGGCGGCGCCGACGACGGCGAACTGTTCCTCGAGTATCGGCAATCGGAAGGCCTCGCCTTCGACGACGGCCGCCTGAAGAGCGCAAGCTTCGACACCGCCCAGGGCTTCGGCCTGCGCAGCGTGGCCGGCGAGGCGGCGGGCTACGCCCATGCCAGCGAGCTCTCGGAAGCGGCGATCCGGCGCGCCGCCGGGACGGTCAAGGCGGTTTGCTCCGGCCGCGGCGGCACCATGGCCGCGGCGCCTGCCGGCACCAACCGGATTCTCTATGGCGACATCAATCCGCTGGGCGAGGCGCCCTTCGCGACCAAGGTCAAACTCCTGGCCGAGATCGACGCCTACGCGCGCGGTCGGGATCCGCGGGTGCGCCAGGTCACGGCCTCGCTCGCCGGGCAGTGGCAGGCGGTGCAGATCATCCGCCTGGGCGGCGAGCGCGCCGCCGACATCCGGCCGCTGGTCCGGCTCAACGTCTCGGTGGTGGTGGCCGCGGGCGAACGCATGGAAAGCGGCAGTTACGGCTGCGGCGGGCGGATCGCCTACGACAAGCTGCTCGATCCGGCCACCTGGCAGGGCGCGGTCGACGAGGCCCTGCGACAGGCGCTCGTCAACCTCGGCTCGGTCGCGGCCCCGGCCGGCGAGATGCCGGTGGTGCTCGGCCCCGGCTGGCCCGGCGTGCTGCTGCACGAGGCGATCGGCCACGGCCTGGAGGGCGACTTCAACCGCAAGAAGACCTCGGCGTTCGCCGGCCTGATGGGCGAGCGGGTCGCGGCCCCCGGCGTGACCGTGGTCGACGACGGCACGCTTTCCGATCGGCGCGGCTCGATGACCATCGACGACGAGGGCACACCCGCCCAGTGCACCACGCTGATCGAGGACGGCATCCTCACGGGCTACATGCAGGACCGACAGAACGGGCGCCTGATGGGCATGCAGCCGACCGGCAACGGGCGGCGCGAGAGCTACGCCCACATCCCCATGCCGCGCATGACCAACACCTACATGCTGGCCGGCGAAAAGGATCCGGCGGAGATACTCGGCGCGGTGAAGCACGGGCTCTATGCGGTCAATTTCGGCGGCGGCCAGGTGGATATCACCTCCGGCAAGTTCGTCTTCTCCTGCACCGAGGCCTATCTCATCGACAACGGCAGGAAGGGCCCGGCGGTCAAGGGCGCCACCTTGATCGGCAACGGCCCCGACGTGCTCGGCAAGGTCTCCATGATCGGCAACGACATGAAGCTGGACGACGGGATTGGCACTTGCGGCAAGGAAGGCCAGGGGGTCCCGGTCGGGGTCGGCCAGCCGACGCTCTTGGTCGACCGGCTCACCGTCGGCGGCACCGCGGCGTAACAACTCATCGGGCCTCGCCGTTCGACACCTGTCGAAGCATGAAGGACAGCAGGGCTGATACCGACAAGCCAATGAATTGACTTGTCGTACAATCCCTCAGGCGCCGGGCGCGGACATCCGTCCGCTTGGCTTACGCCGCATGCGCGGCGGCGCGCGGTCGCGCTTGCCTCCTCGCAAAGGAACGGCCCGAGTCCGTTCATGTGCTCGTCGGCATGAGGCCCTAACTCAACCCGCCGGGGGGCCTTTGAGCTCGACGGTGTTGCCGTCGGGATCCTCGATGTACATCGACGGCCCCTCGCCCTCGGCGCCGTAGCGCGTGGCCACCTCGCCGGAGGCAACGCCGTGGGCCTCGAGATGGGCGCGAAGCGCGGCCTCGTCGAAAGATTCGATGCGCAGCGCCACATGGTCCATGTTGCGGCCCTGTTCGCCCGGCGGCGCGCCGCCCGCCCGGCCCAGCCTTCCCTCGACCGGCACCAGATCGATCAACGACCGCCCGGCGCGGAGCTGGACCAGGCCCAGGTCTTCCACGCGCCGCTCTTCCCGGCAGCCCAGGACATCGCGGTAGAAGCGCAGGGATTGCTCGAGATCGACCACGCGCAGCACGACGTGGTCGATGCCCTGGATCCGGACCGCCATGCCCTTCGCTCTCTCTTCACCGGGCGCCCGAAGGCGCCGCTCGTATTATTCGAAGCGGCACTATTGGGCCGCGACCGCCTCGATCTCGACCAGCCAATCGGGATGCGCGAGGCCGGCGACCACGATCAAAGTGGAGGCCGGCGGGGTGTCGTCCAGGACGCGGTCGCGCACCTCGCGGTAGGTCGCGACATCCTCCTGGCGGGTCAGATAGCCCGTCACCATCACCAGGTTCTCGGGCCCCATGCCGGCGGAGTCCAGGATCGCCAGGACATTGCGCCAGGCCTGCTCCATCTGTCCGGCCGGCCCCTCGGCCATCCGGCCGTCCGGGGTGACCCCGACCTGCCCGGAGATAGACAGCCAGCGCGCCCCAACAGGGGTCTCGACTCCCTGGCTGTAGCGGGAAAACGCCGGGGCGACCGTGTCGGGGTTGTGCCTTGTCAACATGACCTCTTGCCTCCGTTTCGGCCTATTAGCCTCTTGATTTTTTGGGGTTTTAAACGCATATATAGTCAACGTCCGTTAACCATGAACCGTCCGGGACGGTTGTGCCGGGCCCGGGCGAGGGTTGGGAGGGAGCAGAGACCCGTAGCGTTAAGGGTTATTTAAGACCTTTGCGCTTTAATATGCTCACCTAACCCTTCCCCTAGACAAGTACCCTTGTACCCCAGAGAGCCGCGGTCCCCCAGCCGCGGCTCTCCTCGATTCGGGTACTGCTTTGCCGCAGATGACGCGGCCCCCGAACCGGGTCCGCTCCCGGCCCGGGGGCTTTATACCAACCGCTCTGAATATTGACCCATTTCACCGCGGCGATTTTTGGTCGCCAGATGAGGAGCGCGTTGCGCCGTAGTTGAGGGACACTTCAGGCAACGCCCGACGCCTCTGGCGCCGAAAAGCACCCGGCCTGCGGTGCGGCAAATCGGCGCCGCCGGGTTCCCCAGGCGGGTTTTGGGCGGCGCTTGCCCGATGTCGCCGTGATCGCGCTTCGCGCCGCGCCCTGTTTGCCAGTCGGGCCGGACGGACCGATTTGCTCCCATGAAACGGATCAATATCCGGAGCGGCTGGTTGTCTAATTCCGGTTCTCGGATCAAGCTCTCCCGGATTTCCGTCCGCCGCCGGGAACCCGGTTGTCTCCGAAGTCGTCACCGGCGTCGATGCCGGATCGCTTCATCATCGCATTCATTGGCTTCGGCGTCCCAGGGCGCCCAGCTCGCGGACCAGCCAGCCCGACAACGTGCCGGTCTCCACAACAATCCGCTCCGGACAAAGACGATGGTCCCGCAGCGCCGCGAACAGCGCTTGCGGATCCGTCGCCACCTTGCCACGCGCCAAGATCGCGCCAGCCGCATCCTTGACGCAAAAAGCGGTCCCTTCCTTCGAAACATCCAATCCGACATACTCGACCATGGTCACTCTCCTCTGATAGGCCCTTCGGGGCGTTCATTTTCGACCCCGCGTCATAGGCCCGGGAGAGCGACCGCCGGAATTACGCTATGTATAATAGACCCCTCTTCGGACCGACGGCCTCAGCGCGACCCGACGCGCAGCCGGTTGCCACGTCGATTGGGATCTTCGACCCGGGGACTGCATCGCTTCTGAGCGGGGCGGATTTTAACCGTTCGTCCATACATGCGAGCCCATCGTAGGTGTGTGATCCAAAGTTGCACCAAACTGAAATGGCGACGGCGTGCTGAAGTCGCGTATCGGCTCAGCACGACAAAGTTTCGGTCGGCAGAAGAACATTGATGACAAAACTCCCGGCGAACGTGCTGTTGCTACGCGAATTCACAAGGCTAAAGCCCCGGCAGGGCATGGCCGAAGGCTGCGCTCCCCATTCTACAGAGTGGCGTGATCACTCGGAGAACGGCGTCGCGTTAGCATATAACACCCCAAAGAACGACACCCGCGAGCGCTTGCTGCGGGATTTGATCAGGCTACATGGCCTGATCCGTTAAGCCCTATTCCACGGCAACAGATGGTGATGGAAGGCTAAGCAGGCCCTCCTGGCCACTCGTTACAGCCTATGGCCGATAGATCTCGCGCTGATGAATTTAGGCGACGATCCAAATCGAGATCCGTTATTCCAGCCGAGTGTCTTTCAAAGGAATATTCCACCCTAACTTTAAATACGTTCCAGTCATCGCCATTGTTTCAACCCGGGATCTCGGCGCCATACTCAGTAAATGCATTGTCCCGGTGATCGGCTCCCCCTGTTTTCAGTTTCGCTACTTCTGGTTGAATATCTTGCGGTGATGTTCAGATTATTCCGTCCGTTGATTTATGCAAAATTTATGCTATAATTTTTAATAATAAATAGTACACGGCGCTTACGCTACTTGATGAAGCGCGGGCGTGTCGACAAAAACGTGCGGGGAGGGTGTCGGTGGCAGCGCAGGTAGCGCACAGCGAGGCTGTCGCTCATGAT
>JBHIDD010000149.1:0-6696 GCA_046759925.1 Kiloniellaceae bacterium | reverse complement strand
CTTGCAGAGTGATCTTGGCCCGGCCATTCGTGGCCGGATCAAGAACACTCTGCTTAGGACCGGAAGCCGCCGAGTCCCCGCCGGCGGGACAGGCGCGAGGCGCGGCGAACGGCGGGGCCGAGGGGCGCCTTGCGCCCCCGCCCGCCGTCGAGCTTCGCGGCATCAACAAGAGCTTCGGCCCGGTTCACGCCAACAAGAACGTTTCGCTCACCGTGGCGCCAGGGACCATTCACGGGATCGTCGGGGAAAACGGCGCCGGCAAATCGACGTTGATGAGTATTCTTTACGGGCTCTACGAAGCCGACAGCGGGGAAATCCGGGTGGCCGGCCGGCCCTTGCAGATCCACAGTACGCACGATGCCATCGCCGCCGGCATCGGCATGGTCCACCAACATTTCATGCTGGTCGAGCCCTTTACCGTCTTGGAAAACGTGGTGCTCGGCGCCGAGGGCGGTCCGCTCCTGGCCAAGGGGCTGCAGGCGGCGCGGCGCGAACTCGAACGGCTGGAAAGGGAATACGGGCTGGAGGTCGAGGTCGATGCGGTGGTCGGCAGTCTGCCCGTGGGCCTGCGCCAGCGGGTGGAAATCCTGAAGGCGCTTTATCGCGGGGCGGAAATCCTGATCCTCGACGAGCCCACGGGGGTCCTGACCCCGCAAGAAACCGATCGCCTGTTCCGCATTTTCACCGCGCTCAGGGACCAGGGCGTCACGGTGATTCTGATCACCCACAAGTTGCGGGAAATCCTGGCGGTCACGGACAACGTCTCGGTCATGCGCGGCGGCGAGATGGTGGCGCATCGCAAGACGGCCGACACCACCACGGCGGAGCTGGCCGAGCTGATGGTGGGCCGCAAGGTGCTCCTGCGCGTGGAGAAGGTGGAGGTCCAGCCCGGCCCCAAGGTGCTCGAAGTCGAAGACCTGACCGTCCGCGATACCGACGGGGTGGCGCGGGTCGACAACGCCAGCTTCTTCGTGCGCGCAGGCGAAATCGTCGGCATCGCCGGGGTCTCCGGCAACGGTCAGAGCGAACTGCTCGAAGCCATCTCCGGCATCCGCCCGATCGACCAGGGCACCGTCACCGTGAACGGCACCGCGGCGAATCAAGAGCACCCGCGCGATGCGCGCGCCATGCGCCGGTTGCAGCTGGCGCACGTGCCGGAGGACCGGCAGCGCATGGGCCTGGTCATGGCCTTCGAGGCCCAGGAATCGGCGATCCTCGGCTATCACATGGACGCGGCCTATAACCACCACATCGTGATGGACCGCAAGGCGATCCTCGACGACTGCGCTGCGAAAATGGTCGACTTCGACGTGCGGCCCTCGGACCCCTATCTCAAATCCGAGAGCTTGTCCGGCGGCAACCAGCAGAAGCTCGTACTGGCGCGCGAGTTGGCGCGCATCCCGCATGTCCTGCTGGCCGGTCAGCCCACGCGCGGGGTTGATATCGGCGCGATCGAATTCATCCACCGGAATCTGGTCGCGCTGCGCGATGCCGGAAGCGCGGTCCTGCTGGTCTCGGTGGAGCTCGACGAGATCATGTCCCTGAGCGACCGGATTCTGGTCATGTTCGAAGGCCGGATCGTCGGCGAGGTGGCCGCCGGCGAGGCCGACGAGCGGACCCTCGGCCTGATGATGGCCAATGTCGTTCCCGACCAGGCCGAGACCGCGCGGCCATGAGCGAAGCCCGCGCGACGATTCCGGCCTGGGTGGACGTCCTGGCGATCCCGCTCGTCAACTTGGCGATGGCGTTCTTCGTCTCCGGCCTGATCGTTTGGGCGGTCGGCGAGAACCCTTTCGAGGCGGTGGGCTTGCTCTTGATCGGCGCCTTCGGCTACGACGAAGCGCTGGGATACACGCTCTATTACACGACCAACTTCATCTTCACCGGCCTCGCCGTCGCGGTCGCGTTCCACGCGGGCCTGTTCAACATCGGCGGCGAAGGTCAGGCCTATATCGGCGGCCTGGGTCTGGGTCTGGTTTGCCTCGCCTTCGATCAGACCCTGCCGTTCTTCCTGATCCTGCCGCTGGCGATTCTCGCGGCGGCCGCCTTCGGTGCCGCCTGGGCCTTTGTCCCCGCCTATCTGCAGGCCTATCGCGGCAGCCACATCGTCATCACCACGATCATGTTCAACTTCATCGCCGCGGCGCTCATGGTCTATCTGCTGGTCAACGTCCTCATCGAGCCGGGCCAGATGTCGCCGGAAAGCCGCGCCTTCGCCCCAAGCGCCCGGCTCCCCTTCGTGCACGAGGCGCTGGCCTGGGTCGGCATCGGCGTCGCCCCCTCGCCGCGCAACCTCTCGATCCTCTGGGCGCTCGTCTGTTGCGTCCTGAGCTGGGTCTTCATCTGGTGGACGCGCTGGGGCTACGAGCTGCGTGCCGTCGGCCGGAACGAGACGGCCGCCCGCTACGCCGGGATCAGCGTGCGGCGCACCATCCTCCTCGCCATGTGCATCTCCGGCGCGTTGGCCGGCTTCGTGGGGCTCAACGAACTCATGGGCGTCCAGCACCGGATCCTGCTCAACTTCACGGCCGGCTACGGCTTCACCGGAATTGCGGTCTCGCTGATGGGGCGAAACCACCCTGTCGGCATCGTCCTGGCCAGTCTTCTGTTCGGGGTGCTCTATCAGGGCGGGTCGGAACTCGCCTTCGAGATGCCGAGGATCACGCGCGACATGGTGGTGGTGATCCAGGGACTCGTGATCCTGTTCAGCGGCGCGCTCGCCTACATGTTCAAACCCCACATCGAGGGCCTTTACCTGCGTTTTGCCCGGCTCCGCTTCGCGGCGGACTGATCGGCCATGGCGGACTTCTACCTGCTTTTCGTGCTGACCCTGGACTCGACCGCTCGAGTCGCCACGCCTTTGATCTTCGCTGCGCTGGCCGGCTTGTTCGCCGAACGCTCCGGCGTCATCGACATCGGGCTTGAAGGCAAGATGTTGGGCAGCGCCTTCGCCGCCGGGGCGGCCGCCGCGGCCACTGGCTCCGCCTGGCTCGGTCTCATGGCGGCAATCCTGGTCTCCATGACACTTGCCCTGTTGCACGGCTTCGCCTGCATCACGCATCGCGGCAATCAAGTGGTCAGCGGCCTGGCGATCAACATCCTGGTGGCCGGCCTGACGGTCACCTTGGGCATTTCGTGGTATGCCCAGGGGGGCCAGACGCCGACCCTGCCGAACGAGGCGCGCTTCCTGCCCGTGACCTGGCCGGGCGCCGAGGCGCTGTCGGCCGTACCCGTCTTCGGGACGTTCTATTCGGAGCTGCTGAGCGGTCATAACGTCCTCGTCTATGCGGCCTTCCTGGCGGTGCCGCTGACCTGGTGGATCGTCTACCGGACCCGCTTCGGCCTGCGGCTGCGGGCCGTGGGCGAAAACCCCCTGGCGGTCGATACGGCGGGCATTGCGGTGACGCATCTGCGCTATATGGCGATGCTGTGCTGTGGCATATTGTGCGGCATCGCGGGTGCCTATCTGTCCACGGCGCAAAACGCGGCCTTCGGCCGCGACATGACGGCGGGCCAGGGCTACATCGCCCTGGCGGCGATGATCTTCGGCAAGTGGCGGCCGGTGCCGGCCATGTTCGCCTGCCTGCTGTTCGGCTTTCTCGATGCCGCCGCGGCGCGCCTGCAAGGCGTTCAGGCGCCTCTGCTCGGCGAGATACCGGTCCAGCTCATTCAGGCCCTGCCGTACGTCCTGACCGTCGTCCTGCTCGCCGGCTTCATCGGCAAGGCGGTGGCGCCCAAGGCGGGCGGGATTCCCTACGTGAAGGAACGATGAGCGACATCGAAGACATGATCGAACTGGCCCGGCGCGCCATGGGTCGGGCCTACGCACCCTATTCGAATTTCCCGGTCGGCGCTGCGGTTCGCGGGGAGAGCGGCGAACTTTACGCCGGCTGCAACGTCGAGAATTCGGCGTATCCGCAGGGCTGGTGCGCCGAGGCCTCGGCCATCGCCGCGCTGGTCGTGGCCGGCGAGCGACGCATCGTCGAGGTGGCGGTCATGGGCCGAGGCGAGGCCCTGGCGGCCCCCTGCGGCGGCTGCCGCCAGAAGCTCCGGGAGTTCGCCGACGACGCCGTGAAGATTCACCTCTGCGGGCCGGAGGGCTTGCGCCGGACGCTGACCCTCGGGGAGCTTCTGCCCGTCGCCTTCGGGCCGGAGAATCTGCGGTGAGCGATCCGGTCGCGGCGGCGCTGGCGACGATTCGCGCCCGCGGCCCGGGGCCGCCGCCCAGGGTCGCTCTGGTGCTCGGCACCGGATTGAGCGGTCTTGCCGATGCGCTCGACGATGCGGTCGATATTCCCTACCGGGACCTGCCGGGTTTTCCGCGCCTGAGCGTCGAGGGCCACGCCGAGGAACTCGTGCTGGGGCGTCTCGGCGGGATCCAGGTCGCCGTGATGAAAGGGCGCGCGCACTATTACGAGACCGGCAGCGCCGAGGCCATGAAGATCCCCTTGCGCGCGCTCCGCCGCGCGGGATGCGAGATTCTGGTTTTGACCAACGCGGCCGGCGGCCTGCGCCGGGAGATGGGGCCAGGCGCCCTCATGCTGATCACCGACCACATCAACTTGGGCGGACCCAACCCGCTGTTGGGCGCGGCGGATGCCTCGCGCTTCGTCGACATGACCGACGCCTATGACCCGGAACTTCGCGCCCGCATGCTGGCGACGGCGGAGGCCCGGGGCATCGCCCTGCACCAGGGCGTCTACATGTGGTTTGCCGGACCGAGCTTCGAAACCCCGGCCGAGATCGCCGCGGCCGGGGTGCTCGGCGCGGATGCGGTGGGCATGTCGACCGTGCCGGAGGTGATCCTCGCGCGGCAGTGCGGTCTGCGGGTCGTCGCGATTTCCGTCATCACCAATCGCGCGGCGGGCATGGGCGACGAGCCGCCGCGCCACCGGGCCACTTTGACCGGCGCGGGCGCCGCCGCGCCGGCCCTGGCGCGCCTGATGCGCGGATTCCTCGAGGATATCGCCGCGCATGACGGGCCATGACCGGGCGCGGCGCCGTTCGGCGCGGGCCTAGTACCCTCTCTCATACGAGGGGCCCGGGGAGGGGATGAGACCGTGCTGGCCCAGGAGATCATTCGCCGCAAACGGGACGGTCACGCCCTGAGCCGGGACGAGGTCGCCTTCCTGGTGCGCGGCATCGCCGACGGCTCCCTCGGCGAGGGCCAGGTGGCGGCCTTCGCCATGGCCGTGTTCTTCCGCGGCATGTCGATGGACGAGCGGATCGCCCTGACCCGCGCCTTGACCGACTCGGGGGCGGTGATCGACTGGTCGGGGACGGCTCTAACCGGCCCTCGGCTCGACAAACATTCGACCGGCGGGGTCGGCGACAAGGTGAGCCTCGTGCTCGCCCCCATGGTCGCGGCCTGCGGCGGCCGTGTTCCGATGATCTCCGGCCGCGGACTCGGTCACACCGGGGGCACGCTCGACAAGCTGGCGAGCATCCCGGGATACGCCGTCGCGCCGGACCTCGAGAGGTTCCGCCGCGCCGTCCGGGAGGCCGGCTGCGCCATCATCGGCCAGACCGCCGATCTGGCCCCGGCCGACCGGCGCTTGTATGCGATCCGCGACGTGACGGCGACGGTCGAATCGATTCCCCTGATCACGGCCTCGATCCTGTCGAAGAAGCTGGCCGCCGGGCTTCAGGGCCTGGTGATGGACGTCAAGACCGGCTCGGGCGCCTTCGCGGGCGGCCTGGACGAGGCGCGCGCATTGGCGCAGAGCATCGTCGCCGTGGCCAACGGCGCCGGGCTGCCGACCGCGGCGCTCGTCACCGACATGAACCAGGTGCTCGGCCATACCGCGGGCAACGCCCTCGAGGTGCGCGAGGCCCTCTCCTACCTCACCGGGGCGGAGCGCGAACCCCGGCTTCACGAGGTCGTCTTGTCCCTGGGGGCCGAGATGTTGCTGCTCGGCGGGCTGGCCGACGATGCCGCGGCCGCGCGAAGCAAGCTGCGGGCGGTCCTCGACGACGGGGCCGCGGCCGAGCGCTTCGCCCGCATGGTCGCTGCCCTCGGCGGGCCAAGGGATCTCCTCGAGCGTCCGGCGCGCCATCTGGCCACGGCGCCGGTCCGCCGGCTCGCCAAGCCGGCGCGCGCCGGGATCGTCGCCGCCATGGACACGCGCGCGGTCGGGCTCGCGGTCGTCGAACTGGGCGGTGGGCGTCGTGCGGCCGGCGATTCAATCGATCACCGGGTCGGACTGAGCGAGGTCTGCGCCATAGGGGATACCGTGGGTCCCGACCGGCCGCTGGCGATGGTTCACGCGCGAAGTCCGGCCGATGCGGCCGCGGCTGCGGCGGCGCTCGACGCCGCGGTCGTGCTGGGCGAGTCGCCGCCCCCGCAGACGCCGGTCGTCCGCGCGCGCCTCGGCGGTGCGGCGCGGTGACGGGCTTGCCGGCAACCGCGGACGCACGGCTGTCCCCGGAAATGTCGGCGGCCTAACGGCGCGACCGGGCGCCGCGGCGCGCGCCGCGACGGGCGGCTCGGACCCGGCCGGCTCCACGCATTCGTCCGGGGGCTCGCCGCCGTCGATTAGCCGGGGCGGCCTGACGGGGGAGACTCATGCTTTCCGATTGGCCTTAGCGAAGTGTCGCGTTGGGTGGAATTCGGTCAAGTCCGTCGGGATGAGGGCCAGGTATAAGTTATGTCGGAAGCGATTGGCCCGGTTGTCCGGGGCAAGGCCCGCTTTGCGG
>JBHIDD010000148.1:0-6702 GCA_046759925.1 Kiloniellaceae bacterium | reverse complement strand
GACCGCGGTCAGGATTTGATGCGCAAGGCCGGTTGGGCGGAAACCATGGAGGGCATCCGAATCGCGCTGTCGAAGTGGTGGCACATCACCTGGACCAGCATCATCGGCCTGGTCATCGGCGTGGTCCCCGGCGCCGGCGCGTCGATCGCCGCCTTCGTCGCCTACCAGCAGTCCAGGACCTATTCCAAGACCCCGGAGCGCTACGGCACGGGGCACATCGAAGGCTTGGTCGCGCCCGAATCCGCCAACAACGGGGTGACCTCGGGCACGTTGGTCCCGCTTCTGGTCATCGGCATCCCCGGGGGCGCGACCGCCGCCATCATGCTGGTGGTCCTGGATTGGCACGGCATCACCGTGGGACCGGACCTCTTCATGGAGGATCCGAATTTGGCGTATGGCCCGTTCACGGCGATGGCGGTGACTTACGCGCTGATGATCCTCACCGTCTTGCCGCTGGCGCGCTACATGTCCCGGGTGACGGTGGTTTCAACCACCTATATGGCGCCGCTCATCATCTCGTTTACGCTGGTGGGGGCCTTCGTCCCGCGCGAGTACATGTTCGACATGTATCTCGCCCTGATCTTCGGCGTGATCGGCTACGTCGCGCGCAAGACCGGCTATCACGTCGCGGCGATCCTGATCGGCGTGATCCTGGGACCCCTGCTGGAGAACTATTTCCTGCGCGCGCTGAAAATGTCCGAAGGCGATATCATGGTCCTGTTTTCGTCGGACCTCGGAAACGTGTTGTGGGTCTGTCTGTTTTTCTCGATCGGCCTGCCGTACTACATCGATTACCGCCGCAACCGCCGGAAAGCGCTCGAGGCGTAAGGCGAAAGACCGGCATCGAACCGGCCCGCCCGTGCTTTCGGGCGGCAAGGGGGATCGGCAGGCCGGGGCTACTCGACGCCCGTGGCGACAAGCGTTCGTTTCGCCGCAGGCGAAGCCAGGAAACGAATGAAGGCGGTGGACGGATCCGGCGCGCGGGCGTCGGACAGCAACCCGGCCGCATAGGTGATCACCTTCCCGATCTCCGGCGGCAGGGGGCCGACCAACTTGACGCTTTTGCCGGCGAAGAGCCGGATTTCGGTGATCTGGCCGAATCCGATCTCGTTTGCCGCGTGGCTTTGCGCCACGTGCTGCATCACCGCCGCGCCCGTGGGGAGGCGTGTCGTCTTGGCCCCGACCTTATCCGCGATGCCCAGACGCTCCATGAGCCGGGCCATGTAGAGCCCGCTGGAGGCCTCGTTGTAGACGAGCGAATCGGCGGCAAGCACCGCATTCTTGAACGCCTCCGCCGAGGAGATGTCCGGTTCCGGCGCCCCGTCGCGGACGGCGACGCCGACCTTGACCGAGCCGATCACCGCGCCGACCCCGGCGACGGTCCGGCCGTTCTCCTCGAATTCCTGCATGGCCGGAACCGGGGCGATGACGACCTCCGCCGGCGCCGCGCCGTCCGCGACCCTGCCGCGGATCACGGGCGCGGTCGCGAAGGTGATGTCGACCTTGTGGCCGGTATCGCCGAAAAACGCCTCTGCGCATCTGGATACGCCGGTCTTGGGCGCCCCGGCGCTCAAGACCCGGATGTCCGCGACCGCGCTGGGCGAAGCCGTCCCCGGCATGATTATACCCCGCCGAAATCAAGTGCCACGGAGGGCACGACGAAACCCGGGGACGGACATTCGGGTTTCATGCCCATCGTCCCCAAACCTAGCGGAAGCCTATCATGCGCGCGGCGACCGCCGCTCGCCTGGAATCTCGTCGGCGCGGCAACCGGGGTCGTCAAGTTGGGTTGGGATTTCAGCGCAAGAACGGTTAGGAGCCGTTGCCTCGCCCGAGCGCGGGGAACCCCGGCACTGGCCCCTTTCCGGTCTTCCCGGTATTGTCATCCCCTGCGGTCGCACGCGCGATTCGCTGCAGGTGCCAGGCGATGCCGGGGAGGACGAAGCCTTTGCGTCTTCCCGCCTTTCCGAACGAATTGCCTTCCTGGCGCTAAAAAAATACCGTGTCGGTTTGCCTTGCGATGTTCGCGGCGCGGATGTCAAGGGCGTCACGGACCGGCATTCGATGCCTGAATGACCAGGGAATACGCCGTTCCAGAGCGGCGCGCTCTCGGCGGAGCACAGGGAGGGATGGACATGCAGTATCGTCGTCTGGGCAACAGTTCGCTCGAGGTCTCCGCCGTCGGTCTGGGATGCATGACCATGACCGGCCTGTATGGCGCCTGCGACGAGGCGGAGGCGACCGCCACGATTCACCGCGCCCCCGAGCTCGGAATCAACTTTATCGACACCTCCGATGCCTACGGCAACGGAAACAACGAGGCGTTCATCGGCCAGGCGATCAAGGGCCGGCGCGACGACTACATCGTCGCGACGAAGTTCGGCAACATTCGTCTGCCCGACGGGCGGCGGGACGTCGACGGCCGGCCGGAGCACGTCATGCGGGCCTGCGCCGCAAGCCTGAAGCGGCTGGGGATCGAAACCATCGATCTCTATTTCCAGCATCGCGTGGACCCGAGCACGCCGATCGAGGAAACGGTGGGCGCCATGGCCCGGCTGGTCGAGCAGGGCAAGGTACGATATTTGGGCCTCTGCGAGGCCGCGCCCTCGACTCTGCGCCGGGCTCACGGCGAACATTCGATTGCGGCGCTGCAGACGGAGTATTCCTTGTGGTCCCGAGACGCGGAGGCGGAGACTTTGCCCACGTGCCGGGCGCTCGGGGTCGGCTACGTGGCGTATTCCCCCTTGGGCCGCGGGTTTTGGACCGGCGAGATCGGCAGCCTTGAACGGCTCGAGGCGAAGGACCGGCGGCGCGATTACCCCCGCTTCCAAGGGGAAAATCTGGAACGCAATCTGGCCCTGCTGCAACCCGTTCGCGAACTGGCCGCCGCCAAGGGCGGTTCGCCGGCACAGATCGCCTTGGCCTGGGTGCTCGCCAAGGGCGATGACATCGTGGCGATCCCCGGCACCAAGCACCGCGACCACCTTGAGCAAAACGCCGAAGCCATCGACATCGAGCTGAACGACGACGAGGTTGCCATGCTGGACGAGGCGATCCCCGCCGGAGCGGCAGCCGGGACCCGCTATCCGGCGGGCGGCATGAAACGTCTGAATCTTTGATCTTAGGAGCAGAGTCCAGGCGCGCCCGCGCATCCGGCACCGGCACAGGATGGCCCGGCGCAGCCGGTCGGCAACCCAGGGAGAATGCCATGCCGAGACAGGGCGATTTCGAGCTGGCGAAGAACGTTGGACGGATCGGGCACCTCGACATCCCCGGGGGCGGCCAGGTGGTGGTCCAGGGGGACTACGCCTTCGTGGGCCACATGAATCCGCCGCACGGCACCTCGATCATCGATGTCTCGAATCCGAGGAAGCCGAAGCTTGTCACGCGGATCGAACTGCCGGACGAACATTCCCACAGCCACAAGGTCCGGGTGGTCGGGGATCTCATGTATACCAACGTCGAGCAGTTCAACCGCCACTTTCTGCGCCGGGGCGACAGGCTGCCGGACATCCGCGCCCGTCTCGAAGGGGCGCTCGGCCGCGCGCCGACGGCGGCCGAGGTCGCCGCCGACCTCGGCGTCGGCGTCGCCGACATTCCGGTGCTGGATGCGGCGCGGGCGCGGGGCTATCACGACGGCGGGTTCCGAATCTACGACATTTCCGACAAGACCGATCCGAAACTGATCGCCTACGAGAAAACCTTCGGCTTCGGCGTCCACCGCTTCGACGTCGACGAGAACTTCGCCTACATCTCGACCGAAATGGAGGGGTACGTCGGCAATATCCTGGTGATTTACGACGTCCGCAATCCGGCCAAACCGGTCGAGGTCGCCCGCTGGTGGCTCCCGGGCCAGCATCTGGCCGGCGGCGAACAGCCGACCTGGCGCGGCTATAGCAACCGGCTGCACCACGCCATGCGGGTCGGCGACGAGCTCTGGGCCTCCGTCTGGCACGCGGGCTTCCGGGTGATCGACGTGCGCGACATCGGCCATCCGAAAACCGTCGCGGCGTACGACTACCATCCGCCGTTTCCCGAACCGACGCACACGATCATGCCCCTGGAGGGCCGAATCGACGGCCGGCGCATCGCGGTCGCCGTCGACGAAGAGCACGAGCACGAGCGCGGCCGCCTGCACGCCTTCATGTGGGTCTTCGACGTCACCGACTTCGAACACATCCAGGCGATCTCGGCCTTCGATGTGAGCGAACTGGACAGCCCCTGGAGCCGCGCGCCCGGCCGGTTCGGCGCGCATCAGTTCCGCGAGAAGTTGGACGGCACGCTGGTTTACCTGACCTGGTTCGCCGGGGGGCTTAGGATCGTCGACGTCGCCGAACCGTTCAAGCCGAAGGAGGTCGCCTACTTCATTCCGGAACCGCTGAACGGCGAACCGAGCCCGCAGAGCAACGACGTGGAGGTGGATGACAACGGCCTGATCTATCTGATCGACCGCAACGCCGGCTTCGACATCTTGGAGTTTGTGCCCTGACAGCGCCCCCGGTCAGGCGAAGCCGCGCGGCTCCCGCGCGAAGAGGCGCCGGACCATGGGTTCGAAGGTGGCCAGCGGCAGGGTGTCGTAGTCGGGGTCGAAGGAAGTCTGGTCCCAACGCGCGCAGAACGCGGCCGTCTTCTCGAAGCAGGGGTGGTCCCGGAAGCGCTCCCGCGCGTTGCGGTCGGCGCCCATGTGGTGCCGGAAGTAATAGCCCTGGAAGATCCCGTGGTGCTGGACCAGCCAGTGGTTCTCCTCGCTGACGTAAGGCCGCAGCACCGCGGCGGCCAGCGCGCTGTGATTGTCCGGCGCGAGCATGTCGCCGATGTCATGGAGCAGCGCGACCACGACGGTTTCCTCGTCCGCGCTGTCGCGTAGCGCCCGGGACGCGGTCTGCAGCGAGTGCTGGTAGCGGTCGATCTTGTAGCCGAGCTTCGGCCCGCGCATCTGCCGGAGCATGCCCAGCACGTTGTCGGCGAGCGTCCGCCGCTTGCGCTCGTCCCACAGGCGCTCGAGCAGCGCGTAGTCCGCGCGGGTGCCCTCGCTCATATGGCTGAAATTGACGGTCTCCATGGCCTCCTTGCGCCCTGCCGGCCGGTTCGCGGCGTGCCTTGCCGGGTAAGTTTCCTCGCCCGGGCGGGGTTCTGTCCAGAGGATTAGGCGCGCCGGCGGCGCCGGCGACGGCCGGTGCCGGAATTCTGGCTTCCGGCGGGGGCCGCCGGCTTCATTTCCGGGAGCCGGACGGCCTTTGCCAGGTTCGGGTAGGGCGCGGATTTGTGCGGGATGCCCATGGCTTCGACGAAGTGCTCCTGGAACCGGGGCTCGACCGCGGTTTCGACTTTCTCGACCCGGCTGATGACGCGCTCGATCTCGTCGCGGGCTTTCTGGTTCACCAGCGCGATGCGCGCGCCCGTCCCGGCGGCGTTGCCCGCCGAGCTCACTTTTGTGAGGTCGCAGTCCGGGATCATGCCGAGCACCATGGCGTACTTGACGTCGATGTGGCTGCCGAAGGCGCCGGCCAGCACGATCCGCTCGGCGGTCTCGATACCCAGGCGGTCCATGAGCAGCCGGGCGCCCGCGTAAAGCGCCGCCTTGGCGAGCTGGATGGCGCGCACGTCGTTCTGCAGGATGCGGATCTCCGGCTCGCCGTCGTGAATTAGATAGGAATAGGTGCGCCCGTCCGGCTGGACCCGGGCGCTTCGCGCCGCGGTCGCGCCGTCGATGGTGCCGTCGCTCAACAGGATGCCGGCGAGATGCATCTCGGCCAGGGCCTCGATGATGCCCGAGCCGCAGATTCCGGTCACCCCGGTCTTGCGGGTCGCTTCCGCGAAACCCTCCGCGTCGGACCAAAGGTCGCTGCCGATCACCTTGAACCGCGGCTCGAGGGTCTTTGGGTCGATGCGGACCCGCTCGATCGCGCCAGGGGCGGCGCGCTGTCCGCACGAGATCTGCGCGCCCTCGAAAGCCGGCCCGGTCGGCGAGGAGCAGGCCAACAGCCGCTCCTTGTTGCCGAGCACGATCTCGGCATTGGTGCCGACGTCGACCGCCAGCATGATCTCGTCCGATAAGTGCGGGTTCTCGGAGAGGATGACGCCCGCCGTATCGGCGCCGACGTGGCCGGCGATGCAGGGCAGGACGTAGACCCGGGCGTTCTCGTTGAGCTCCGTGAGGTCCAGCTCGCTGGCCCACAGCGTCATGCCGGAATTCGCCGCCAGCGCGAAGGGCGCGCCGCCGAGTTCCGTGGGGTCGATGCCGAGCAGCAGGTGGTGCATGATCGGGTTGCCGACGAAGGTGGCGTTTAAGATGTCGATCCTGTCGACACCGGCCTCGCGGGCGACCTCCTTGAACAGCAGGTTGATCGCTTCGCGGACCGCGACGGTCATCTCCTTCGCCCCGCCCGGGTTCATCATGATGTAGGAGACCCGGCTCATCAGGTCCTCGCCGAAGCGGATCTGCGGGTTCATGATTCCGGAGGAGGCGACCACTGCGCCGCTGGAAAGGTCGCAGAGGTGGGCCGCGATGGTGGTCGAGCCGACGTCGACCGCGACGCCGTAGGCTCGGTCGTGGAAGCCGGGCCAGACCGCGGTGATGCGCTGGGCGCGGTGCAGGGCCACGGTGACCTTCCACTTGCCCGCGCGCAGCGCGCGCTGGAGCCTCTGCAGCATGCGCAGGTCGCAGTCCACGCCGGATATGCCCCACTGCTCGGCGAGCGC
>JBHIDD010000147.1:0-6703 GCA_046759925.1 Kiloniellaceae bacterium | reverse complement strand
CGCTCCTGTCTGGCGACAAAAATCGCCTCGGTGAAATGGGTCAATATCAAGGGCGGTTGGTATAAGCGGCACAAACGGAACGAAAGTCACCCCGGGCGGCGCGGTCAACCGCGCAGCGCCTTCATGACTTCTTCGTTCCCGAGCGCTTCCTGGGGGTCACCGTCGAAGATGATCTCGCCGCGGTCGATCGCGTACATCCGGTCCGCGATCCGGGATGCAGTCGACAAGTTGGATTCCGCGATCAGCATCGAGATGCCCATCTCCTTGATCTTGATGACGGCATCGGCGAGTCGGGCCACCACCACGGGGGCGAGCCCTTCGAACGCCTCGTCGAGAAGCAGCAGCGACGGAGACAGGGCCATGGCCCTGACGATCGCAACCATCTTCTTCTGGCCTCCGCTCAGATGGAGGCCCCGGCGTTCGGTGAGGTCCCGCACCTCCGGGAAAACCGAATAGAGGCGATCTTCCACGTCTCCGTCGGCGGCGGACCCGCCGCCGCGCTTCGGGGCTTCGGAGAGCCACCGGCTGATCATCAGGTTCTCCGCCACCGTGAGGTCGGGGAAAATGCCGCAGTCCTCGGGGGCGTAGCCTATGCCCCGCTTGGCCCGCCGGTGGGCCGGAAGACCGGTGAGGTCTTCGCCCTGGAAGCTGATGTTGCCGGAGCGGACCGGAAGCAGGCCCATGATGCTCTCGATGGTCGTGGTTTTTCCCGCCCCGTTCCGGCCCACGAGGCAGACGACTTCCCCTGCGTTCACGGTCATCGTGACGCCGTACAGGATATGGGCCGGGCCTCGATAGGTATGGATCTCCTTCAGCTCGAGCATGCCGGGCTCGCCTTACGACGGCGGTTGATCGGTAAGCGGGGCGCCGAGCAGGATCGTCGCCACCTCGTTGTTGTTCCGGATTTCCTCGGGTGCCCCGTCGGCGAGGATCGTTCCCTCGTGCATCACAACGATGCGGTCCGAGTACTTGAACACGACGTCCATGTCATGTTCGATGATCACGGCCGTGATCTTTCCGGCCCGGACCACGGAGGAGATCGTATCCATGATCTGGGCCTTGTTGCGCGTGCTGACCCCGCTGGTCGGCTCGTCCAGGCACAGAAGCGTCGGCCGGAGCGCATAGGCCACCGCCACGTCGAGGAGCTTTCGTTCGCCCTGGGCGAGCCCGCCTGCCAGTGCGTGCCGCTTGCTTTCGAGGCCGAACTGCCGAAGCACCTCAAGCGTTTCCCGTGCGACCTCCTCGTCGCTTTCCGCGAGCGCGAAGACTTTCCGGGTTTTCCCGTCCCGGGCAAAGATTGCCTGGGCGACGTTGTCGAAGACGGAACGCTCGTCGAACAGGTTGACCAGCTGAAAGCTTCTGGCGATTCCCGCTTCGACCCGTTCGGTGACCGAGAGTGCCGTGATGTCCTGGCCCCGGAACAGGATTTGCCCGGAGTCGGGAGGGAAGTAGGCGCTGATCAGGTTCACCAGCGTGGTCTTGCCGGCGCCGTTGGCCCCGACGAGCGACAGGAACTCGCCCTCGTTGACCACCAGGTCGACACCGTCGACCGCGCGCGTGTCGCCGAAACGCTTCTTGAGGTTGACCGTCTTAAGCAGGCTCACGTCCAGGGCCCCCCACAGACTTGAGTCTCGCGACCAGCCGGGACAACGTCCCCACGATACCCGTCGGCAGCGCCAATACCAGGAGCACCAGAACGCCTCCGAGGAGGAGCTGCCAGAATTCCGGCACCTCGCCGACAAAATACGCCTTTAGACGATTGAACACCACCGCTCCGACGATGGGGCCCGTGAAGGTTCGGAACCCGCCGAGCACGGTGAGAAACACGATCTCGCCGGAGAACGGCCAGTACAGGATATCGGGTGTGGTCAGCCGGTTCAGTGGGGCCCAAAGAACCCCCGCCAAGCCCGTGAAGGTCCCGGAGATGAGGAAAGCGAGCCAGCGGTAGACCCGGATACGCACCCCAATGAACCGCGCCCGGGTTTCGTTGTCGCGGATCGCCTGGAGCGTCTTGCCGAAGGGAGAATGGACGATGACCCACATGACCATCATGGAGATGAAGAAAACGATCAGCACGTAATAGTAGTAGGAATTGACGAATCTCGCGTATCCGCCGCCGCCGGAGAAATCTAGCAGGCCGCCCAGCAGGGCAAGCCGTGGGATGCGAATCCCGTCGGTCCCGCCGGTCACCCAGAAGAACTTGAATGCCAGGGTCCACAGCACCTGCGACAGCGCCAGGGTCAGAATGGCAAAGAAGATCCGCGTGTGCCGAACGCAGACGAAACCGAATAGCGCGGAGACCATCGCCGTGACCACAACCCCGCCCAGAATGCAGACCTCGATGCTGGAGACGCCGAGATCCCGCACCATGAATCCCACCGTGTAGGCGCCAACGCCGAAATAGGCGGAGTGGCCGAACGAGAGCAGGCCGGTATAGCCCAGGAGGAGATTGAAGCCGAGCGCGGCGATGGCAAAGACGAGGCCATATGTGAGAAGCTCCGTCTCGTAGGTGCCCAGCAATGGGGGCGCTACAAGAAGCAGGATGCCGACGGCGGCAGCGGCGGCAACGGCGAACAACCGCAGGGGCGACGCCTCGGGGCGCAGGACATTGCTGAGCTTCATGACGGCCTTCCGAACAGTCCGGTGGGCCGGACCAGCAGCACCGCGGCGGCGATAAGGAACAGCACCGCAAGCTCGAGTTCGCTGTAGAACTGGATCGCGGCGGTCCTCACGAAGCTCACCACGAGCGCCCCCACCAGGGCGCCTTCCAGGCTTCCAAGGCCGCCGATCACGACCACGACGAATGCGAGGATCAGGACTTCCACGCCCATGCCGAGTACCGCCGCTTGGCTCGGAACGACGATGGCGCCGCCGAGACCGGCCATGAAACAGCCGATCGCGAAGGCCTGCATGTAGACGCGTCCGACGTTCAGGCCCAGGGCCGAGGCCATCCTCCTGTCCTGCGAGGTCGCCCGCAGCATCACACCGAACTTGGTGCGGTACACGAACGCCCAGAGACCGAGCGCGGCGCCCGCTCCGATCGCGATCACCAGGAGATTGTACGCCGGATACACCGAGCCCAGAATCTGGATGCTTCCCAATGAGTCCAAGAGTTCGCTGGCGGAGAGCGGCGTCCCGCCCCACACCAACTGCATGACGTCCTCCAGGATCAAGAGCAGGCCGAAGGTGATCAGGAGCTGATATTCCTCGGGCCGCTTGTAGAGGGGCCGGATCAAGGTCGGCTCGATCACCAGTCCTGCCACCGCGACGGCCGCCGCGCCGACGGGCAGCAGCAGGAACAGCGCCAGGACATGGACGCTGCCGACCATGCTTCCGACGGCCCAGGCCGTCACGTAGGCGCCCAGCGCATAGAGACTACCGTGCGCCAGGTTGATGATCTGCATGACGCCGAAGATCAGGCTCAGGCCTGCGGCAATGAGGAAAAGAACCGAGGCGTAAAAGAGCGAATTCAGGACCTGAATGACGAGAATATCCACGAGTCGCTACCTTTGATAAGGAAAGATGTTTTCGAAGGCCAACGCCATGACACACGAACCCGTTGGCGGTTTCGGATTGCACCACCGCCGCGAGGGCGAACGATCGGAGGTCGCCCGGAAACCGCGGTCAACTCCCTGGCTCATGATCCGTTTGCCTGAAAGTGGAAAATACGCACCGCCGGGTTGACCGAATTGCCGTCGAGATAGACGCCGACGAGGAAGGTGTTACGACCGGGCGGCAAAGGCCCCGGGAGGTCCACCATGAACCGTCCGTCCTTCGCCAACCGCGCCGCGCCGGCGGCGACGACGGACCCGTCCGGTCCGACCACGAGGTAGCGCGATTCCGCCTGAATCAGGTACAACCCTTTCATGGCCCCTGGTTTCAAGCGTTCCCGAACGGCCGCAAGCGTGCGTTGCCGCTTAACCGGCTTTTCCACATCTGCCTCGACCGCAACCCGATGGGCGTCCCGCCGCACCTGCGTGATCACCGCCCGAGGCGGGTCGGCATAGCGATTGAAGGTGCCGATCCCCACCGGATAGGTCAGTTCCCTGACCACCTGGAACACCGACAAATCCTGCGACCATTCGCGCAGGCGGTAGGGGCCGTTCGTGACGAGAAAGTGGCCGGCCCCTTCGGCAAATGCCTCGAGAGCACGCCAGCGCGAACGGGCGGCTTCGGCGGTGACAAGGTCTTTTAATGCGGCCGGGCGGTAGCCTTCGCGCGCAAACTCCTCGATCAGCCCCCGCAACTTTTCCTTAAGCGATGGGTCCCGTACCAGGTCCAGCCAGCCCACGCCCCGGCGCGCCGCCTCCGCCTTCGAGAACGCGGCGAAGCCCCGCTTGACGGCTTCCTCCATAAGCACCACTAGCTGC
Source organism: Kiloniellaceae bacterium (assembly GCA_046759925.1). GTDB lineage: Bacteria > Pseudomonadota > Alphaproteobacteria > Kiloniellales > J153 > JBHIDD01. The sequence continues at coordinate 2,333 of JBHIDD010000147.1, read as the reverse complement.
CATGGGACCGGGCTCCACGGCGGGGCGAGCGCCGCAACCTGCCGCGAGTCCGAGGACACATAGTCGACGTAGACCTCGATCACGGGAACTTGCTTCGGAACCTTAATATCAGGCGCTATCTCATTGATCTCCCGTTCTACGCGCACCACCCTTACGCCCGCAAGCCGCTCGCGGATTAGGGCCGTGGTCGCCTCAATAGCCGGATCATAGGTATTGTCGTCCCGGCCCGCCCTGACGCCCCATCGATAGGCCAGGACATAGGGATAAAGGAGATCGGCAACCGCCATCGCGGTCCCATCGTGAAACTGCGACGCCAGGACCCGATAGATGACCTTCGCCGAGCTGAACCGCCCCTCGCCGACGGGCTGAAGCATGCCCGTGCCCGGCTCTGGTATCACGGCCCCCGCCGGCACCGGAAATCCTCCCGATTGGCCCTTAGCCGTGCTGACCTTGGGATCGATACGGTTGGGGATCCAGCCGGCATTGTACGGGAGCGGCAACAGTGCCGGATCGCCGAGCGTCGACCAGATCAGTCTGCCCGGTCCATCGGTAAAGCCGGCGATGGGATTCCACGCGGCTTCCGGCCTTTCGTTGATCCCGAGCCGGAGCCAGCCGTTCCAAGGGAAGTCCTTGAGCTTGACCGTCCGGACGAACACGGCGGAGTTCAGGCCCAGATGAGCATCGAAGGCGATGTTTTCGACGCCGGCTGAAAACTCGCCGTTGTAATACTCTCGCCGCGTGGTGTAGCCGACGACCAGCCGATCACAGTTGCCGGCAAGAGCCGCGGTGAGGTCCCTTTCCAAATTGAGCCGTTCGGTCAGGTCGAGGTATTCCCCGCGCACCAACCGCCCATGGAGTGCGTCGGCGATTCGCTTTTTCTCCGGCTCCGCAATCGCCGAGCCCAGCAACCGGTACGCGTGAAACCATCCCTCCTTTATCCAAGGCGGTCCCACCCAGCCGTTCAGCCGGATGCCGGCGCTCGCCATCAGCTGGTCCACCGGCACCTCCTCCAGCCTGACATTCCAGTCGTCCGAATCCAACGCCCAGCGGGACTGGACGAGAGTCTCGGCATGCCGGCCGATCGCCTGAAATTTCAGGACGGGGAGGGGAATCGCGCCCTGCGCCCGGACCGCCGCCTTCGCGTCTTCGATCCGGTCCGCGTGGTGAAGATAGTCCGAGTGATAAGGGGTCACCGGATACGGATTGAAGATGATGTCCTTGGGCTGTTCGGCAAGGGCGGCGAGGATGCCCCGTGCCGCGGCACAGCGGCTGGCCGGTTGTTGGAACGCATCGGAGGCGGGGTTGAGGGTGAGGACCAGGAAGGAGTCGAGCGACTCGACCGACTTCAGGTGATCCGGAACGCGGCCGCCAAAGCGTGGGGTCGCCCCGATGTAGGCATGGAGAGAGTTGTTTTCGAACAATGCCGCGGCGGACGCCGGGTCGATCGTCTCGATCCTGATTTCCTGCGGGTAAAACGATGGATAATACACCACCCCGTGCCCGGCGCGGGCGGGCGCCGGGCCTGCGAACAAGGTGCCTGCGAACAAGGTGCCCGCGAACAAGGCGATCGACAAAACGGCGGCGCCGGCGAGATGTTTCATGGTCCCTCAGGCGGCGTGACGGAAAAGCAAGGCGGGCTGTCGGAGCGATCGTCGCACCGCGCCGGTCCTACCGCCGTCCGCTCGATGCGATCGGTGCTTGCCCTGTTGCGCACCTTGCTGCAGGTCTCCCCGGCCGAGGCCACACCCGGGTCCCGGCCGCGCACGCGTTATCCACGCCTCAAGGGAGCGGCCGTGCTCGGTGAGCACGGCCACTCGCCATGAGAACAGCCTGGCCTGGCCTCAAGCTTTGGGCCAGGTGGTCTTCAGCCAGTGCGCCGCTGCCGTGGACTCGTTATGCGTCGTGCCCGGCTTCGGCCAATTGGGCGGCGCCGTGATGTTGCGAACCGGAATGGTTATGATCGACTCGGGATCCCACACCGGGAAATCATACTCAGGGACGTTCTTGGTCATCCCAATCACGGTATCCTTGTAGCCCTGGTGATTGTCGGGCCGGATATAGATGTAGCCGGCCGGCGAATCCAAGCCCAGACCCTCGAGCTGGCTGATGATCGCGTCGTCGTCCGGCCAGCCCCCCACCAGGAAGTTGGCCTTCTCGATCGCGGTCTTGTACAGGTTCAGCGCAGTATGCGCGCCTTCGGCCTCGAAGTTCGGATACTCGTTCCAACGCTTGTGATAGCGCTCGACAAACGTCGAATTGATCGGCCAACGATTGCCCGCCGGGAACGTGAAGTGATAGTTGGCGTGGACCCCGGCCAGGACGCCCTCGGGGTG
>JBHIDD010000146.1:0-6813 GCA_046759925.1 Kiloniellaceae bacterium | reverse complement strand
ATCGAGGCCACGCTCGAAGCCGTGCAGCGCTTCGATCCGCCCGGCATCTTCGCCCGTTCGCTGCGCGAGTGCCTGGCCCTGCAGCTTGCCGACCGCGACCGCCTCGACCCCGCCATGGAGGCGATGCTCGACAACCTGCCGCTCGTCGCCAAGGGCGACCTGGCGGCGTTGCGCAGAGCGTGCGGCGTCGACGAGCAAGACCTGGCCGAGATGATCGCAGAGATCAAGGCCCTCAACCCCAAGCCCGCGCTGGCCTACGACTTCGAGGTTGCCGAACCCATCGTGCCGGACATCCTGTTGCGCCCGAAGCCCGGCGGCGGCTGGATCGTCGAGCTGAACGGCGACACCTTGCCCCGGGTGCTGGTGAACGCGCGCTATTACGCACTGGTCTCCGGTCAGGCCCGCTCCAAGGCGGATAGGGATTACATCACTGGGCAGTTCCAGTCGGCCAACTGGCTGGTCAAGTCGCTGCACCAGCGGGCCACGACCATCCTGAAAGTGGCCTCCGAGATCCTGCGCCAGCAGGACGCCTTTTTTCGCAAAGGGGTGGAGCACATGAAACCGCTCATCCTGCGCGATATCGCCGAGGTCATCGGCATGCACGAATCGACGGTCAGCCGGGTGACCTCGAACAAGTACATCGCGACTCCGCGCGGGACCTACGAGCTCAAATACTTCTTCACCTCGGCGATCAGCGGCGCGAACGGCGAAACCCATTCCGCCGAGGCGGTGCGCCACCGGATCAAGATGCTGATCGACTCCGAGCAGGGAAGGAAGGTGCTCTCCGATGACACCATCGTCGGGCTGCTGCGCAAGGAGGGCATCGACATCGCCCGCCGGACGGTGGCCAAATACCGCGAGGCGATGCGCATTCCCTCCTCGGTGCAGCGCCGGCGCGACAAGGCGCCGCAAATCTAGAGCCCGCTTCCCCGGGCCCGCCAGGCGCCGCGCCGGGCCCGCCCGCGGCGCCCGCGTGCGCGCCGCCAAGACGGCTTCGGCAGGCCTGAGGCCGGGCGGGCAAATTCTCCTGAGCGCCGGGCATTTCCGGCGCAAACCGTGCGCTTCGGAGGCCCGCCGAACACCCCGGCCGACATCGGTGTCCCGGTTCTTGGGGAGCTATTGACTCCTCCCATGGCCGCCTCTATGTTGCGCGCGCTCGACGATCCGGCTTGCCCCAGGCGGCTAGCCTCCCGGAGGAGCCCGGAAGGAATCCTAGAAAATCAAGGTGATGCAGCTATCCGTTAAAGGAAAGCAGCTTGACGTGGGCGACGCGCTGCGCGCCTACGTGGAAGACAGCCTTTCCCGTATCTTGAACAAGTATTTCGGGAATGCGATCGAGGTGGGGGTCACCCTGTCCCGCGAGGCGCACAGGTATCGGGCCGTGGTCTCGGCGCACGTCGGCCGCGGCATCCAGCTCCAGGCGCAGGGCGAGGCGGACGAGCCCTACCCCGCCTTCGACACCGCGGCCGAACACCTGTCCAAGCGGCTTCGTCGCTATAAACGCCGGCTGCGCGACCACCACAAGGAGCACGGCCCGGCGGCCGAGCCGCTTCCCGCGCGGCAGTATATCCTGGCCGAGGAAGCCGCCGAGCGGACCCGCAAGGACGACGGCGAGGGCAGGCCGGTGATCGTGGCGGAAATGACGACCGAAATTCCGAGCCTGACGGTCAGCGAAGCGGTGATGCGGATGGATCTGGCGGACCTGCCGGCCATGATGTTCCGCAACACCTCGCACAGCGGGCTGAACATGATCTACCGCCGGCCGGACGGAAATATCGGCTGGGTCGATCCCCGCGGCAACCGCGGCGACTGATCGTACGTGTCAAGAGCTTGCTATGGACATCGCTTATCTGATTGGCCCCAGGGCCATTATTGCCAACCTGCGCGTCACCAGCAAGAAGCAGGCGCTGCAGGAGCTGGCGAAACGGGCCGCCGAACTGACCCGACGGCCCGAGCGGACCATTTTCGAAGTGCTGATCGAGCGCGAGCGCCTGGGCACCACGGGCGTGGGCCGGGGCATCGCCATCCCGCACGGCAAGCTGCCCGACCTCGATCGCATTTACGGCCTCTTCGCCCGCATGGAAACGCCGATCGACTTCGACGCCATCGACGAGCAGCCGGTCGATCTGATCTTCGTCCTGCTGGCCCCGGACACGGCCGGGGCCGATCACCTGAAGGCCCTGGCCCGGGTCTCCCGCCTGCTGCGTGATCAAGCGATCTGCGACAAGCTGCGCGGTACCGACGGCGCCGAAGCGATCCACGCCCTGCTGACCGAATCGGCCGCCAGTCACGCCGCCTGAATTCCCGCCAAGGGTCTTCGGCCGGCACCGAGCCGGGCCGGAAACCCCCACTTAATGCACGCTGACCGGCTCGAGGTCGTGCTGGCGAACCGCGGCGAAGGCGACCTCGCGCTCGGCGATTACGGCCATTTCCGTCCCGTCGGCGGCGTGCACGGCGAACATCGACCTGCCGTCGATCTTGACCGGCTTTACATAGGCCAACCGCTCAAGGCCCAGGACCATGAGATCCTGGGGCGAGATCTGGCCGCTGTGGGCGATCTGGTTCATGGGCTGCGCTCCCTCCTAGACGGCCCTGCGGACCGCCGGCGGGCACCCGACGCGCGAGCTGGTATCCCTGACATGAGCATGTCCCGATCTAACCGGGGGTCTTGCGCCCGATTCTGCCTTTGGGCGCCACGGTCTTGCCCTCGACGGTCGGCGCCTTGGCCGCGCTTCCCGGTGCGGTGCGGATTTCGATCGTGCGCACCTGAGGCTCGTTGAGCGGGCGCTCCAGATCGATATGAAGCAAGCCGTTGTCCAGAGAGGCACCCGTGACCTCGATGCCTTCGGCGAGGACGAAGCTGCGCTGGAACTGGCGCGCGGCAATGCCCCGATGCAGGTAGACGGCGTCGTTGTCGTCCTCCCGCTTGCCGCGGATCACCAGTTGGTTGTCCTGGATCTGAACATTGAGATCCCCGGCGCCGAAGCCTGCCACGGCCAGCGTGATGCGCAGGCGGTGCTCCGAAACCTGCGCCACGTTGTAGGGCGGATATCCCTCGGCCGAGGTTTTCGAAACGCGGTCGAGGGCCTGCTCGAACTGCTCGAAACCCAGCAAGAGCGGGCTGTTGAAGAGCGACAGTCGGGTCATCTCTCAGCGTCCTCCTCAGCGATGAGCAAGGGCTGCTGTACACGGGCCGGCAGTCCGCTGGATCGGCACCCACCGGCCCGGCGGCCCGCGGAGCGCGGCGCCGCCGCAGGCTCTATGTGGGGAGCCCGGCTGGGGCGGTCAAGCCGGACCGTGGCGCCAAGGTCCTGCCAGGACAAGCGGCGCCGCGGCCGACCGGGGGCCTCGAGGTGCCGTGCCCGGCCTTGGGCGGCACCCGCCTGGCCGGCTGTCGTGCCCTGAAACCGATAATACCGGCGCGCCCACGAATGGGCTCGCCTATGTTCCCGCAAGCGCCGGGCGGGGCCATTCGGCCCCTTGGCTTGCGCGCCAGGGGGCGCGGCGCGCGGCCGCGCTTGCCGCCGAGCCGATGAAGATGCCTGCAACGGCGCGGCGGTATGAGAGGCCAAAAAAGGACGGGGGCTTTTCCGCCCCCGTCTTCATCCGAACGCAGCGCGGCGCTGCTTACATGCTCGCCGCCGCGCCGTCGCGCCAAGTGATCACGGGAGAACGCGACTTGAACGAAGTCGTCCGCCCCTTGGCGATCCGCTGCTTGGCGGGGCTGCGGCGCTTGGCGGTTGTCCGCTTCTTGCCGACGATGCGCTTCTTGGCGACGATGCGCTTCTTGCCGGCGGTTTGACGCTTGGTGATCCGCCGCTTGACAATCCGCTTCTTGGTCATCCGCTGCTTGACCGCCATCCGCTTCTTGGCGGCAGCCTTCTTCGCGGCAAACTTCTTGGCCTTCAGCGCCTTGGCCATCGCCTTGCGCAAAGCAACCTTCTTGGCCGACAGCTTCTTGGCGGCGGCCTTCTTCTGGGCCATAAGCTTCTTGACCATCGTTCTGGAAGCCGTGAGCTTCTTCTCGATAGCCTTGAGCTCCTTCTCGAACTTCTTGACGTCCTTGCTGATCGCCGTAGACGTCGTGACCCTCTTAGCTTTGGACGTCCGTTTCTTTCCGGTGGTGGCCATTTTCCATTCCTCATCAATCCAGAAAAACGATGACGGTGACATCACCGATGGTAGGTCATGTAACCCGACACTTTTAAGAAACCGTTACCATCGGCGAAGTGTTTTACCTGCCACATTCGGATTCGAAGCGGTATTGGAGAATGGAAATGCCCTTGGCACTACCCCCCGAACGAGCCCGGGCAATATTGGCCTTGCGATTTTGTCGGCGTTAGACCGGCGTAAGGCCGATCGACACGGGCCAATTTTGCGAGCCACCGAGCGAGAATTCCCGTCTGCATATAAAATCCCTTCAATCTCTTGGCGCTTGCTGCGAATACGTTCCGCTCGCCCGTGGGCCGGTCGGACAGATGGTCCGGTGCCCCGGCGCAGGCCGGCTTGCTGGCCGGCTCGAAGCGGAGACTGCCCCAAGGCCTGAGTCGGATGTCGCCGCAGATGCCGGCGCCAGGATGGCGCCCGCCTGCGCGCGCGGGCCGGACGGCTATGTCGGCGTTCCGGTCGCTTTGGCGGCGCTCCACAGGAAATACAGTCCGCCGATCGTGATCAGGACATCCAAAAGCAGGGTGTGAATGCGAATCGGCGTATGGGTGACGATCCAGCGTCCGGTGTATGCGCCGGGTATCGTGCAGAGGCCGATCAGCAGCCCGGTCAACAGCATGTTCAGATCGAGCAGCGCGGTGCTTCCGAACACCACCGTTTTGGTGAGGTTCAGGGTAAAGCCGACCGCGGCGATTATGGCGACGAGGTTTTCCCCCGCGAGGCCGGCGCCGAGCAGGAAGGGAACCAGAATCATGCCGGCCCCAATGGTCGTCCCCGAAATCAAGCCGAAGCCGGACCCGGCGGCCGAAAGGCCGCGGAGCCCGACGCGAATGTCCAGCCCTCGAAGAACCCGGCGAAGCGGGACCGCGAGGATCAGGAATACGCCCAGGATGACGGCAATCGCGGCAACGGGCAGGTAGGAATAAACCAGGGCGCCGACGACGATTCCGGGAAAGGCGGTGATCATGATGGCGCCGTAGACCCGCCAGTTGACGGCATGCCGGAAGACCCAGAGCCGCGCGGTATTGCTGACCATCACGGCCACGGCAACGACCGGCACGACCGCCTTGATCCCGAGGATCGGCGCAAGACAGACCGACAGCAGCAGTCCGCCCGCGAACCCCGCGACGCTATGGAACACGGCGGTGACAAAGGCCGCGGAAACGATGAGCCCCAGTGTCAAGGCTTCAAACTGAAAAACCGTCGGGGCGGCCGAATCGAGCATGGGGCCAATCGTGGTTTCGCGAGCGTGGTGGCGCGGCGGGGCCGCTTGCAGCAAAATGGCGCAAGACATCGGACAGAGCACGCAATTTCGCGGCGGGGCGGTCCGGTCTTCCACCTCTCCGTGGAGAGCGATTGCAATGGGTCGTGACCGCATCCGGCCGTCTTCTCGGCAGTCAGGTCCCCGGGTTCGAGGAGCAACGCCACTATGACCCTCACGCGAGTCACGCTCTATCGTCTGCGCCTCCCGCTCATCGCGCCGTACCGGCTGTCCTATCGCACCTTTGAGGCCTTCGAGCCGATCGTCGTCGAGGTTTCGGACGACGTCGGCCGGACCGGCTGGGGCGAGGGCCATATCTCGCCCGGTTCCGGCGCTGAAACCCCTGCGGCCGGCTGGGCGTTCTGCTGCGCCCGCGGCGCCGGGGTCGTCGGTAGGACGCCGGGCGAGGCCAAGGCATCGATCCGGGCCCGGCTGGAGCCGAGCAGGGTCGCCGCGACCGCGATGCTCGTTGCGATCGAAATGCTGGAAGACAATCCCTTGCTGCATGTAGCCGAGGACCTGCGGCTGCCGCTCGTCACGCCGGTCAACAGTTTGACGCCCGAGGACATCCCGGCCGAGGTGGAGCGGCGCCTGGACGACGGCTTCGGCACCTTCAAGATCAAGGTCGGCCAGGACGTCGAGGCCGATCTGGCGCGGGTCCAAGCGGTCCAGAAGGCGATCGCCGGGCGCGCCACGATGCGGCTCGACGCGAACCGCGCCTTCGACCGGGCCGACGGCCGCCGCTTCGCCGCCGCGCTCGATCCGGCGGGTATCGAGCTGTTCGAACAGCCCTGTGCGGCCGAGGACTGGGAGGCCAATGCCGCGGTCGCCAAGGTCTCGACGGTCCCGCTGATGCTGGACGAGCCGATCTGCGACATCCGCGACATCGAACGGGCCGCAACCATCGACGGTGTGGCTTTCTGTAAGCTGAAGCTCAAGCGGTTCGGCGGCCTCGACCGGCTGAAGGCGGCGCTCGACCGCGCTCGGGACCTGGGCCTGGAGCCGGTCCTCGGCGACGGTCTGGGAAGCGAGCTCGGCTGCTGGATGGAAGCCTGCGTCGCCCGCTCGACCATCCGCAACGCCGGCGAGTTCAACGGCTTTCTCAAACCGAAGACCAAACTGTTCGTCGAGCCGCTGATCTTCGAGCAGGGATGTCTCGTACTCAAGGCAGGGTACCGGCCGCGGATTGACGCCACGGTCCTGGCGGCCCAAGCTGTTGGCCGGGAAGCCTTTACCGCTCCGAAGCGTGGGGCCCGCGGCGCGGCCGAGTAACCCCGGAGTCGCCACGGCCGCGGTGCACGGCCCCGGCCTGTCGCGCAGGCCGCCGGGGCGCGGGCGGGCTCCCGGCCGGCGCTGGTGGCGGTGCGGGTGGGGGGGGCTGCGAC
>JBHIDD010000145.1:0-6846 GCA_046759925.1 Kiloniellaceae bacterium | reverse complement strand
GGCCCTGTACTCATAATTTGAAGGTCCGCTTCCGGCCCCATAACGGGCCTTTAGAAGCCCCGCCACGGACTGCCGCTCCTGACCCAGGCTGTGTGAAAACTATTTTCGAGGCCCGAGCGCGCAACATTGATTCGCGTAACTGCCGTCGCAGGCAATAATGATTCACGCGTCCGCAATTGCCGAGTCTATTGTTGCGCCGACGCTCTTCCGACCCGAGTTTTCACACAGCCTGGACCCAAAGCCGAAGCTCGGTCAGGTGGGCGACCGGTCGAAGGCCAACGCTTATTCCGGCAGCCCGGCCTTGCGCAGGGCATCGAGATGGCGGTCCTTCAAGTCGGGACGAAGCGAGGCAAGCATCGCTGCGACGGCGGTCAGGGAAAGATCGGGTTGCAGCTCTAGCGCGGCGTCCATGGCGGCGCGCGCCTTGTCCCACTCTTCCTGCTCAACGAACGCAACAGCTAGGTTCAAGTTTGGCCATAAAATGCTGTTCGGGTGTCGGGCCGCTTTTCTCTGCCATTCGACGGCCTCCGCATATTCACCAAGTTGTATATGAGCAAAGCCGGTCAAGGCTTCGAAGGTCCACAGCGCCGGATCATGAGGGCTCTGGCGGATTGCGTTGTGAAAATGCGGTAGCGCCTCTCGCGCCCGGCCGGACCAAGTGAGCGCGAAACCGAGGCCGTAATGGGCTAGCGCGAGGTTGGGATTGAGGTCGATCGCTTTTTCCAGTTCGGCAATCGCGACCTCGAAATCTCCCTGCAACGTAAGGACGCGACCCAGCGCATAGTGTGCGAAGGGGTCCCTGTCGTCCGCGGAAACCGCATGTTGCCCGGCCCGCAATGCCCGGCCGAGGGTTTGGTCAGGCGTATCCGTCCAACCAAAAATCGCGCGACTATTGAGGAGGTACGCGACGCCCGCGTAAGCTGGGCCGAACCCGGGGTCCAGAGCGATGGCGCTTTGAAACAGTTTTTCCGCCTCGCCGTAGTCGTCTCTGGTATAACGCCAGAGGTGCCAGAGCCCCCGTTGGTAGCGGTCCCAGGCGTCGAGGTTGTCAGGCGGCTTTCGCTTGGCGCGTTCGCGCTCGGCGGCGCTGAGTTCCGGCTCGATCGCGCCGACGATCGTCGCTGTCATCTCGTCCTGCAAGTCGAAAATGTCGGCAAGCTCGCGGTCGTAGCGTTCCGCCCAGACGTGGTTGCCGGTCGCGGCGTCGATCAATTGCGCGCTGATCCGCACCCGGCTGCCGGCCTTGCGCACGCTGCCTTCCAGCACGTAGCGGACGCCGAGTTCCTCGGCCACTTGCTTCACGTCCACCGACTTACCTTTATAAGTAAAGGACGAATTGCGGGCGCTTCCAACCTTAATCGGAAATTCTAAATGCAGATCACGTTTCGAGTATCCGTATTCTTCCACTAGGCTTCGCGCCACTCGCTGACGGACATGCTCTTCCGGTGTGTCACGACGCAGTGTATTTGAATGGACATAGCAACGAAGCTTTCCTGCCGGTACGAGCAAGACTGGTTCGGATAAGTTTTCTGCCGTATTTGACATCTAAGTTTGCCCGCCCGGACCACGCAACATCAGGCGCTTCCCTTCTATTCAAGGGTGAGATCTGCGGGTGTCGTCGGCATGGCCGTGTTCCTTTGGGCTTTCATGCCTACAATCTAGTCATTGTTAAGTGCATAATCGCGGAAATTTCCTAAAACTGACGGAGCAGGCGGTCGATGTAATGGAGCTCCAGCGGCGGCCGCCGGCGCTCGCCGCGCCGGCGCCGGAGTTCGTCGAGAATTTCGCGGGCCCGCCTGAGTTCCATTCGGTCGGGGATTTCCACCCCTTCGAGGGCCTCCATCCCGGCGCTGCCCGGCCGGCGTCCGAGCGGATCCCGTCCCGTGCCCGGCGCGACGCCGAGCGGCCGGTTGCTCCGGCCCGCCAGGTTTCCCATCTGCTCCAGAAAGCGCTCGGTCATCGCTTGCAGGCTTTGCTGAAGCTGGTCCAACGCGCGGGTCTGCGGCCCGACGGCATCGGCCGGCCGGTTGCCGCCCAAGGCTTCGCGCGCCTCGCGCATGGACCGCTCGGCGCGGCCGAGCGCGCGCGGGATGTCGACCAGCGCCTCACCTAGCCGGCGCATCATCCGGCCCAGTTCCCGGCGCAAGCCTTCCTGGTTCCGCTCGTCGGCCAGGCTTTCCTGCAGCATCCGCGCCAAGTCGTCCGCGTTCGGGCCGCCGCGCTGCGCGCGTTGGAAGCTGCGGTTCAGCAGCTCCTCCTGGCGCCGCATGATCGACTCCATGTCGCGCATCATGGCAAAGGCGTTGCGCGAGGCCTCGTCCATGCCCTGGGCGAAGGGGTTGGCGCGCAGGTTCTCGAGCAGATCCTGCAACCGGGCCAGCATGTCGCGCGCCGCGTCCCGCGCGCCGGTCCTGGCGAGGTCCCGGGCCATCTCGATCAGGCGCTGCAGGTCGTCGCTCTGGAGGAGCTGGGCATCGGGGGGCAGAGGCTGGATTTCGGCGCCCTCGGCCAGTTGCTTGCGAAGCTGTTCGGCCAAGGCTTCGAGGAAACGGTCGAGCGCCCGCTGCAGTTCGTCCAGCAGCCGCTCGATCTCGGCGTCGTCGGCGACCTGGGCCAGGGCGTCCATCAGCGCCTTGTGAATCTCCCGCAGGTCGCGCTCGGCGATCGCAAGCTCGCCGTCCTCGATGTGCAGGGCGGTGTCCCACATAAGCTGTTGGACCTGTTCGACCGCCGCGCGCGAGGAATCGTGGATCAGCCGCCGCTCGGCCACGCGGATGGCAAGCGCGACCACGACATCGTGGAAGTAGTGCTCCGGCCGCTGGAAGAGCTCGGCGAGCGTCCTGATCACGGGCAGACGGCCTTCGGGATTGAGGGTGAGCTGCTTGCGCAGCTCGACCAGGGCGCGCGCGACCGGGTGATTGAAGATGCGCTCGGGCAGGACCGTCCGGGCCGGTTCGCTCTCCCCGCTTTGGCCCAGGGCATCCCTTGCTGTCAGGCGTATCACCACGGCGAGCCCGGCCCAGGGATGCGGTGTCAGGTCGTGATAGCTCACGCCGTCCGCCTGCCGCAGGCCGACGCCCGGCAGCCCCAGCTCCAACTCGATCGGCTCGACGCCGGGATTGTCGATGCGCCGAATCACCGCCGAGACGCGCGACAGGCCGTAGTCGTCCTCGGCCGCGAAGGACAGGCGCAAGGCGCCCCGTTCGCTCCGGCCCGGCGGGGCGAAGAATTCGACGCTCGGTTCGGCATCCGGCAGGAGCGCGAGCCGCCAGGCGGCGAGCTCTCTGCCGCCCTGTTCGATGGCCAGGCGGTCGCCCGCCCGAACCTCGGCGCTGATCTTGTAGGCTTCCGACCCGAATGCGGCAAAGGACATCGTCTCGCCGCCGACGACGAGCGCCGGAACCTCCCGCCCGCCTTGGACCTGGGCCAGCACGGTACTGCCGACCGGAATCGACAGCGGTTCGTCCCCGGCCCGGGCCGGATCGAGGAACAGCGGGGGATGCCCGGTATAGGCCGGCGGGTTGACCCAGACGTCGAGGTTTGCCGGCGGCGCCGCGGCGAAGGCGGCAAGATGCGGCGACAGCGCCCGCTCCAGGCGGTCCGGCCAGTCGTCCCGTCCGGCGACCAGCGCGACCACCAGAACCAGCCCGAGGGCCGCCCTGAGCGCGAAGGGGTCGACCGCGGCCAGACCGGCGCGCGGCGGCTTGACCCGCAAGCGCGTCAGTTGCGCCCGAAGGCGCCGGCGGTGGACCTGCCACAGCGCGGCCGAGTCCCGGTCGTTCGCCCCCGCGGCAAGCCGATCGCCCAGGGATTCCAGCGGCCGGTGCGCAAGGCCGCTGTCCAACTCCAGACGGCGGCGGGTTTCCGCGAATCCCGGCAGGCGCAGGCCGGCCAACCCGCGATAGGTGGCGCAGCCGAGCGCGACGAGCAATGCGCCCAGCACGAGGCCGTGGAGCCAGCCGGGCAGCAGCGGCAGGGCATCGAGCAGCGCCAGGGCCAGGAACAGGCCGGCGATCCCGGCCATAGGCCAGCAGGCGGGCCACAGCCGCTCCCAGATGAGCGCGGCGCGGGCGAGCGCGAGCTGCGCGGCGAACCGCCCAGGGGCGGCCTTGCGCCAAGCGTCCGGCCGGTCGTCTTGGTTCGGGCGCACCACTCTCTGGCTTCTGCTCCTCTGGCTTCTGCTCCGTCGGTCCTGCCCGGTCCTTCGCCGTGCCCTTCGGCTTCGCCGTCAGGCCGCGCCGCGCGAGGCGTCCGCCGCCGGCGGGTCCAGCCAATCCGGGATGCGGTCCTGGCCGATCAGCGCCGCGTGGTCCGGCCGGGCGCGGACGACGGCGGAATCCCGGCCCCGCACCATCACCTCCGGCGCCGGCAGCCGGCTATTATAGGTCGAAGCCATCACGGCGCCATAGGCCCCTGCGCAACGGATCGCGAGCAGGTCCCCGGCCTCGACCCGGGGCAGCGGCCGCTGCCGGGCGAAGGTATCGGCGGTTTCGCACACCGGGCCGACGATGTCGACGGGGGCGATTTCGGCCTCCGGCGGCGGCGCCCGGACCGGCACGATGTCGTGCCAGGCGTCGTAGAGGCTTGGCCGGATCAGGTCGTTCATCGCGGCATCGACGATGACGAAACGTCGCGCCGCGCCGGATTTGACGTAGAGCACCCGGGTGACCAGCACGCCGGCGCCGCCGACCAGAAGCCGGCCCGGCTCGAACACCAATTCGGCCCCAAGGCCGGCGGTGACCTCGCGCACCATGGCGGCGTAGGCCTTGAGGTCCGGCGGCGTCTCGTCGCGGTAGGTGATGCCCAGGCCGCCGCCGAGGTCGAGACGCTTGAGCGGCAGGCCGCCCGCCGCGAGCTCCCGGTACAGGCGCGCGACGCGCGCGAAGGCGGCGCGATAGGGCGCGAGGTCCGTGAGTTGCGAGCCGATATGGACGGCCAGGCCCTCGAGCGAGATACCGGGCAGTTCGGCGGCGCGCGCCGCCGCCGCGCGCGCCCGGCCCAGGTCGATGCCGAACTTGTTCTCCGCCCTGCCGGTGGTGATCTTGTCGTGGGTTCGGGCATCCACGTCCGGATTGAGCCGCAGGGCGACCGGGGCCCGCAGGCCCTTGTCCGACGCCACCCCGGCGAGCGTCTCCAGTTCCGGCAGGGACTCGACGTTGAATTGGAGGAGTCCCGCCTCCAGTCCCGCGGCCATCTCGGCCGGCGTCTTGCCGATGCCGGCGAAGACGATCCTTCGGGGCGGCACGCCGGCCGCGAGCGCGCGGAGCAGCTCGCCTTCGGAGACCACGTCGGCGCCGGCGCCCAGGCGGGCGAGCGTGCGCACGACCGCCAGGTTGCCATTGGCCTTGAGCGCATAGCAGATGGTCGCGGGCAGATCGGCAAGCGCGCCGGCAAAGGCCCGATAGGCCGCTTCGAGCGCGCCGGCGGCGTAACAGTAGAACGGCGTGCCGACGGTATCCGCGAGCGCGTCGAGCGGCACGTCCTCGGCGTTGAGCGCCCCGTTGCGGTAGCAAAAGGCGTTCATTGCGCGGGCGGCGAACCGTAGGTGGTCGTGGTCCGCGAGGTGGGGAACGGCGAAAGGTCGCCGGCGTGGGCCGGCCCCTGTCCGGGCGGCGCTCCCCCGGGCCGGATCACCGAAGGCAGGTTCGGGTAGGCGCGCGGATAGGTGTATTCGCTCGCCGCGTCCTCCGCCGGCCTGGGCGCGCCTTTCTTGCCGCAGGCGCCAAGCGGCCCGGCCAGCAACAGGGCCGCGACGAGGACCCAGATGGCCGGTCCGGATCGCGCGCCGGTCACAGGAAGCGCGCCCGCGCGGCGGCCGCGGCGGCGTGCACCCGGTCGGGCGCGGTCCCGCCGAGGCTGGTGCGGCTCGCCACCGCGGCCTCGACGTTCAGTACTTGGTAGACCTCCTCGGTGATGCGCGGCTCCACCGCCTGCATCTCGGCAAGCGGCAAACCGGCCAGATCGCAGCCCCGCGCTTCCGCGCGCTTCACGATCGCGCCGGTGATACGGTGCGCCTCCCGGAACGGCAGGCCGAGCGCCCGGACCAGCCAGTCGGCCAGGTCGGTGGCGGTGAGGAACCCGGCCTGCGTCGCGGCCTTGAGCGCGCTCACGTCGAACCGCATGTCGCGCAGCATCCCCGTGCCGGCGGCCAGGCCGAGCGACAGCGTCTCGGCCGCGTCGAAGACCGGCTCCTTGTCTTCCTGCAGATCCTTGCCGTAGCCGAGCGGCAGGCCCTTCATGACGATCAAGAGCCCGGTGTGGGCGGCGATCACCCGCCCGGCCTTGGCGCGCACCAGCTCGGCCGCATCGGGGTTCTTCTTCTGCGGCATGATCGAGCTGCCGGTGGTGAAGGCGTCCGACAGCGCGGCGAAGCCGGTTGCGCACCAGACGACGATCTCCTCGGCCAGACGCGAAAGGTGCACGGCGAGGAGCGCGCCGGCGCCCAGGAACTCGAGGGCGAAATCGCGGTCGGAGACGGCGTCGATGGAATTCGCCGCCGGCCGGTCGAAGCCGAGCGCGGCCGCGGTCGCCGCGCGGTCGATCGGAAACGACGTGCCGGCCAGGGCCGCCGCGCCGAGCGGGCATTCGTTCAGCCGCTTGCGGCAATCGGCGAGACGCCCCCGGTCGCGGCCCAGCATCTCGACATAGGCCAGCAGGTGGTGGCCCAGGGTGACCGGCTGGGCCGGCTGCCGGTGGGTGTAACCGGGCATGACGGTCGCGGCATGGGCCTCGGCCTGGTCGATGAGCGCCGCCTGCAGCTCGCGAACCTGGTCGTCGAGGGCGTCGATGGCGTCGCGCAGCCACAGGCGGAAGTCGGTCGCCACCTGGTCGTTGCGCGAGCGCGCG
>JBHIDD010000144.1:0-6918 GCA_046759925.1 Kiloniellaceae bacterium | reverse complement strand
GCTTGACCCGGGCGTGAACTGGGGCAAGAGCGAAAAAAATCATGCGAACAAGCCCACCGGCATTACGGGTCGCCGAGGAGCTGAGCGAAGACCGCCCGCATATTCAGCGCTTCGCCGTGCGGTACGAATATCCGGTCTGGTTCACCAGCGATCTTTTCGACCCTGTAAATCGGGTCCTGGCCGACGCGATCACCCGCATGGAACCCGATCGGCGCCATCGTTTCGTGGTCTTCATCGACGACGGCGTCGCCAAGGGATGGCCGGGCCTGCCGGCAAAGATCGCCGCTTATGCGGCTCGCCATCATGCCGCGCTGGAGTTGCTCGCGGCTCCGGAGACCGTGCCGGGTGGGGAGGCGGCGAAGAAAAATCCGGCGCTCGTCGAAAGCCTGCAGCGGCGTCTGCTCGACCTCGAGTTCGACCGCCATTCCTTCGTCGTGGCGATCGGCGGCGGCGCCGTGCTCGATACGGTCGGCTACGTGGCGGCGACCACCCACCGCGGCATCCGTTTGATCCGCGTGCCGACCACGGTTCTGGCGCAGAACGATTCCGGGATCGGCGTGAAGAACGGCGTGAACGCCTTCGGCGTGAAGAATTTCGCGGGCACCTTCGCGCCGCCCTTTGCGGTCATCAACGACATCCGTTTCATCGAGACCTTGAGCGCGCGCGACAAGATCGCGGGGATCGCCGAATCCGTGAAGGTGGCGCTCATCCGCGACGAGGCCTTCTATCATTGGCTGGACGCCAATGTGGCGAAGCTCTGCGCCTTCGACCATGCGGCCATGTCCTACATGATCCGCCGCGGGGCCGAACTCCACATGCATCAGATCGCCTATGGGGGCGATCCCTTCGAGACCGGAAGCGCCCGGCCGCTGGACTACGGCCACTGGTCGGCGCACAAGCTCGAAGTCCTCACCGGCCACGCCCTGCGTCACGGCGAAGCCGTGGCGATCGGGATGGCGCTCGATGCCCGCTACTCGGCGCAGACGGGCCTGCTCGCGGCAGGCCAGGAGCTGCGGATCTGTGGCTTGCTCGAGCGGCTGGGCTTCCGTCTCTGGCATCCGGCCATGGAAATCACGACGGCCACGGGCCGGCCGGTCTTGCTCGAAGGGTTGCGCGAGTTCCGCGAGCATCTGGGCGGCGAGTTGACCGTCACCTTGCTGACGGGCATCGGCCACGGGGTGGAGGTGCACCGGGTCGACGAAGCCGAAATGCTGCGCGCCGTCGATTGGCTGAAGGCGCGGGACGCCGCCCGATGAGGTTGGACGCCGCGACCGGCTGCCACCTGACCTACTGCACGAATATTCATCCCGGAGAGACCTGGCAAGAGGTGCGGGCCAACCTCGGCCGCTACCTTCCGGCGGTGAAGGAGCGCCTGTCCCCGGCCGGGGACTTCGGGGTGGGGCTGCGCCTCTCGGCCATGGCCGCCGCGGCCTTGCGTGACCAGGGGACCTTCGCGGAGCTGCAGGATTTCCTTACCGCCAACGGCCTCTACGTCTTCACGATCAACGGCTTTCCTTACGGGCCGTTCCACGCAACCCCGGTCAAGGAGACGGCGTACCTGCCCGATTGGCGGGACGAAGTGCGGCTCAACTACACCAACCTTCTGGCCGACCTCCTGGCCCGACTCCTGCCCGGCGACCAAGTTTTGGAGGGCAGCATCAGCACCGTGCCCGGGGGCTTCAAGCCCGAGATCGCCGCGCCGGAGGCGACCCTGCGGGTGGCGGAAAATCTGGTCCGCCACGCCGCCTACCTGGTGGGCGTGCGCGAACGGACGGGACGCACGCTCTCGCTCGCCCTGGAGCCGGAGCCCTGTTGCCAGCTCGAAACCATCGACGAGACGGTGGATTTCTTCGAAAACCAGCTCTTCTCCAGCGATTCCCGGAGCCGGCTGGCGACCCTCGCCGGCCTTTCGCCGGCGGAGGCGGAGGCCGCCCTGCGGCGCCACCTGGGAGTGTGCCTGGATCTCTGTCACGCCGCGGTCGAGTTCGAGGACCCGGCCGGGTGCCTCGCGCGTTTGCGCGGCGCCGGCATTCGGATCGGCAAAATGCAGATAAGCGCCGGTCTTCGTTTCGCGCCGGTGACCGAAAGGAGCGTCGAGCTGCTCCGCCCGTTCGCCGATGCGGTCTATCTGCATCAGGTCGTGGAACGGGGACCGGAGGGGTTGAAGCGTTTTCTCGATTTGCCGCAAGCCTTCGACGGCCTCGCCGCGAGCGACGGGCCGGCGGAATGGCGGGTCCATTTTCACGTGCCGATCTTTCTCGACGATCTCGGCGAGTTCGCGACGACACAGGGGTTCATCCGGGAGATCTTGGCGCTCGGCCGGGCGCAGCCGATCTCGCCGCACCTGGAGGTGGAAACCTATACCTGGGACGTTCTGCCGCGGCGCTACCGCGACGTGGACGTCGTGACCGCCATCGTTCGCGAGCTCGACTGGGTCAGGGAGCAGATCGGTCAATGACCTGGTCGGTCGCGCTGCGGCTTGGCCGTGTCTCGAACCTGCCGACCATATGGACCAATACCCTGGCAGGGGTCGTTCTCGCCGGACAACAAACCTGGCGGCCGGGCCTGCTGGTGCTGCTCCTGGCGTTGTCGCTGTTCTACATCGCCGGGATGTACTTGAACGACGCCTTCGACCGGAACATCGACGCCCGCGAGCGCCCCGAGCGGCCCATACCCGCGGGGCAGGTCGGCGTCGCAACCGTCTTCGCCACCGGTTTGGTCATGATGGCCGCCGGTCTCGCCCTGTTGCTCTGGCTCGGCCACGGACTGGCCGGGGGGACCGGCTGGCGCCCCTTCCTGTCGGGACTGACGCTCGGGGCGGCGATCCTGGTCTACGACTGGCGTCACAAGGACAACCCTTTAAGCCCCTTCCTGATGGGGCTGTGCCGGATGCTGGTCTATGTCACGGCCGGCTTTGCCGTCGTTGCGCAACCGCCCGGCATGTTGTTTCTCGCGGCCTTGATCCTGCTTGGTTATCTGATCGGCGTCACCTCCATCGCGAAACAGGAAAACCTTGGCCAGGTGAAGAACCTCTGGCCGCTCCTGTTTCTGGCCGCACCCGCGGTCTATGGCCTGAGCGCGGCGGGCCAGAGCGTGATCTCCGCGGTTCTGCTCGGCGGATTTGTCGCCTGGACGCTCTTTGCGCTCAACTTCCTGCGGCGGCGCCGGGCGGGCGATATTCCGCGCGCCGTGGTCAGCCTGCTCGCCGGGATCTCGCTGGTGGATGGCCTGTTCATCGCCGGGATGGGCGCCGCGGGCTTGGCCTTCCTGGCCCTCGCCGGGTTTTCGGCAACGCTGCTCTTCCAGCGCTTCGTGCCCGGAACCTGAGCGGAAGGCGCCGGACGCGCGGTGCGGCGGCGGACGCGGCCATTTGCCGCGGGCCGATTCCGATGCAAGATCGAGTCAAAGGGTGATAAGAACGCCCCGAGGCTAGGCAACGGAACATCGATGTCGGAAAACACGCCGCTCGATCTCCTCCGGGAATGGATCTTCCGCCAGCTCCAGGCCGCATCGGCCGGCTGGCTGCGCGAGAAGGTGGAGCAGCTTTCGGAAGCCGCCCGGGACCGGGACCTTTACCTCGCCATCAGCCTGGTGCCCAGCAAGATCGGCAAGGAGGATCTGCGGCTCGAGGCGTCCGATCTGGCCGCCGCCGAAGGCGCGCGCAGCGGCTGGCGCCCGGGCGGCTGGAGCGTGGACCAGGCGGCGCGCCTCATCCTGTTGCTCAGCGCCAAGGGGTCGGACGCGCAATTTGCCGAACGCTTGGAACAGCTCTGCACGACCGCCGATGTCGGCGAACTGATTACCTTTTACCGTGGGCTGCCGCTGTATCCGGCTCAGGAACGCTACGTCGCCCGGGCCAGCGAAGGGGCCCGGACCAATATGAAGGCCGTCTTCGAAGCGGTCGCCCACCACAACCCTTACCCCGCCGAGCAATTCGGCGAAGCGGCCTGGAACCAGATGGTCCTCAAGGCCCTGTTCGTGGGCTCCACCTTGAACCCGATCCAGCGCATCGACGAGCGGCGAAATCCGGACCAGATGCGCATGCTGTGCGATTACGCGCACGAGCGCTGGGCTGCCGGGCGCGACGTCAGCCCGGAGATTTGGCGCGGCGTCGGGCCCTTCGCCGACGAGGCGGCGCTTGCCGATCTCGAGCGCGCGCTCGCTAGCGACCATCCGCTCGAGCGCCAAGGGGCCGCGTTGGCGCTCAGGGAATGCCCGGATCCGAAAGCCGCGCGCCTGCTTGGGTCGGTTCCCGACATGCTCTCGAAGATTGAAAGCGGCGGAATTTCTTGGGATACTGTCTATCAAAATCTCACAAACCCCATAGATTAAAGGGTTTTCCGGAAGGATCGCGGCGATGAAGTTCATTGACCCCCACATTCACATGAACGCCCGCACGACGGACGATTACGAGGCCATGGCGGCGGCCGGCGTGGTGGCGGTTATCGAGCCGGCATTCTGGATCGGTCAGCCGCGGACCCATATCGGCACCTTCATCGACTATCTCTCCACCATCGTCGGCTGGGAGCGGTTCCGCGCCGCGCAGTTCGGCATCCGGCACTATTGCTGCGTCGGACTGAACGCCAAGGAGGCCAACAACGAGGCGCTCGCCGAGCAGGTCCTGGACGTTCTGCCGCGCTACCTCCTGAAGGAGGGCGTCGTGGCGGTGGGCGAAATCGGTTTCGACGAACAGACCGCGGCCGAGGACAAGTATCTCCGGGCCCAGCTCGGGCTCGCCAAGGAGCTCGACATGCTCGTGATGATCCACACGCCGCACCGGGACAAGAAGCGCGGCACCTCGCGCTCGATGGACGTGATCCTCGAGCATGGCCTGGATCCCGGCCGGGTGGTCATCGACCACAACAACGAGGAGACCGTGCGCGAGGTGCTCGACCGCGGGTTCTGGGCGGCGTTCACCATCTATCCGCAGACCAAGATGGGCAACGAGCGCATGGTGGAGCTCGTCCGCCAGTACGGTTCGGAACGGATCATCGTGGACTCGAGCGCCGATTGGGGCGTCTCGGACCCGCTGGCCGTGCCGAAGACGGCGCACCTCATGCTCGAGCGGGGCATCCCGGAACCGGATGTCGAGCTGACCTGTTACCGGAACGCGCTTTCCGCCTATGGGCAAAGCGGCCAGATGAAGGAGGCGGATTGGCTCGCTCCCGCGCCGATCGACCAGCGCACCCTGTTCGAGGGCAACTCCGTGCTGCGCGGTCAGCCGCCGCGCGTCGACCCGGGGGCTGTGGAGGCCCAAGAAAAGCAAGAAAAGGACGTAGCGGAGCGCGGCGTCGAAGACCTGCTCATCCGCTGAGCGAGCGTAATGGCGTAAGTCTCCGTAACATAATAGAATTCGAACCACAAAGCCACGAAGGCACGAAGCGGTCACAGGGCGGAATCAGGGCACCAGGGTTCATTCTTTGTGATCGCGCTTCGCCGTCTTCGGGCCTTGGTGGTGTCCGGCGCAGTTTGGCCGGCGCCGGGTCAGGCGTCGAAGACGTGGCGCAGGATCAGATCCTTCACCGCCGTGGCCTCGACCGGGCCGTCCGGGAGCAGGCCGGGCTCGGAGGTCAGGAAGGCCGGGCCGTCCTCGGCCCGCTCGGTGGGCCTGCCGTGCGAGCCCTTCACCAGCGTCGCATCGAGCGGGATTACGTCCATGAGCATTCGAAATCCCAGCGCCTTCTTAAGGAGCCGCCACGCGATGCGGAGCCTGGGCGCCGGCAGAGCCGGGTCGAGGAAGAGTTCCGCCGGGTCGTAGCCCGGCTTGCGGTGGATCTCGACCGTGCGGGCGAAATCCGGGCATTTCGCATCGTCCAGCCAGTAGTAGTAGGTGAACCAGCTATCGGCGCGCGCAATGGCGACCAGCTCGCCCGCGCGGGGATGGTCCAGCCCGAAATCCGGTTTGGTCCGCCCATCCAGCACCGTCTCGACCCCGGGCAGGGCCTGGATGAGCGCCTTGACCTCCGGCACGGCCTCCGGCCGGGCGACGTAGACGTGGGCCACCTGGTGGTCCGCCACGGCGAAGGCCCCGGAGGCGCCGGCATCCAGGAGTTCGCGGCCCAACTCCTCGCGCACTTGGATATAGCCCGCCTCGCGCAGCGCCCGGTTGATGTGGACCGGCCGGGAGACCGGCGTGATGCCGTATTCGGACAGCACGGCGATGCGCGCCCCGTCGGCTTCGGCCTCGGCGATGATCGCGCCGCAGACCGCGTCCACTTGGCCGAGGTCCTTGGCGATGTCGGGATGCCCGGGGCCGAGGCGCTGCAGGTTGTAGTCGAGGTGCGGCAGGTAAACGAGCGTCAGCGTCGGCTTGCGGGTCGCCCGGACGTGGCGGGCGCACTTGCCGATCCAGTCGCTGGAGGTGATGTCGGCCGCCGGGCCCCAAAAGCGGAACAGCGGGAACCGGCCGAGGCGCGCGGTGAGTTCCTCGCGCAGGCCCGAGGGATAGGCATAGCAGTCCGGGATCTTGCGGCCGTCGGCCGGATACATCGGCCGGGGCGTGACCCCGATGTCGGCCGAGGCATACATGTTGTACCACCAGAAGAGATTCGCGCAGGTGAAGGCCGGATCGCGTTTCTTGGCCGCGTCCCAAAGCCGTTCGCCGGCGACCAACCGGTTGGACTGGCGCCAGAACCAGATCTCCGCAAGGTCGCGGAAGTACCAGCCGTTGCCGACGATTCCGTGGTCCCGGGGTAAGAGCCCGGTGAGATAGGTGGTCTGGACCGAACAGGTCACCGCCGGCGTGATCGTCTTGAGCGGGCGCAAGCCCCCGGACGCGGCGAGCCGCGCCAGGTTCGGCGTGTGCGCGCCCACCATGGCCGGGGTGAGCCCCACGACGTTGATGACGACGGTCTCGCGCATGCCCTAACCCTACTTAAGCGATTCAGCGGTGATTTCAAAAAAATCGGGCCACGGTTG
>JBHIDD010000143.1:0-6946 GCA_046759925.1 Kiloniellaceae bacterium | reverse complement strand
ATCGAGGACGCCGCGCTGCTCGTCGAGCAGCTCGTCGCCTACGACGCGCAGGATCCCGACACCCGGCCGCGCGCGCGCCCCGACCTCGTCCGGGTGGCGGCCGAGGAGCCCCCGCTCGTACCGGTCCTCGCCTTCTGCAAATCGCCGGTGTGGGACCAGGCCGACGAGGACACGAAGGCGGCGTTTGCGGAGTTGGTCGAGCACCTTGGCGAGCATGCCGCGGAGGTCGAACTCCCGGAAATCTTCGACGAGGCGGTCGCCTGGCATCGCACCATCATGGAAGCCGACCTCGCCAGGAGCTTCGAGCGCGAATACGAAACCGGCAAAGACAAACTGAGTTCCACCTTGCGCGAGATGATCGAGCGCGGGCAGAAGGTTCTGGCGGTGGATTACAACCGGGCGGTGAGCGAAATTGCGGCGTTAAATTGAGGTCTCGAGCCGATTTTCGATCGCTACGACGCCATCCTCACACCCGCCGCGACCGGCGAGGCGCCGGTCGGCCTGGAGTCGACCGGAAGCCCGATCTTCTGCACCCTCTGGACGCTGTGCGGTACGCCGGCGATCAGCCTGCCCCTCATGCAGGGCGAGAGCGGTATGCCGATGGGGGTGCAACTGATCGCAGCGAAAGGCGACGACGCCCGGCTGTTGCGGACCGCCTGCTGGCTGGTCGGCGCGGTCAAGGACTGACGGGTTGTCGCCCGGGCCCTGCCGGGCGATGTTGCAGGCAGGCCGACCGGCGTTCTAAAGTGCCGTGCCAAGAAATTCGGCGTATTTGCAAACCGGAAGAAGAACCGGGGCTTCATGGCTAACCTAATCACCGGCGTGATCGGCGTTTTGATGGTCGTGATTTTCTTGGGCTATTACGCCGTGACCCTGCGTTCCATTCCGCTGTGGATCATAATCGTCGCCATCCTCGCCATGGTCGTGACCGATTTCTACCAGTCCGTAAAACAGAAGAACGACAAAATCGAGAACTGATACCAACCGATCCCGTGCCGTGTCGCTCGGCCGGCACGCCCGATGACGGCGCGACCTCCGAGCGACGCGCCTGACACGGCCCGGAAACACCCCATCTGCCGCGACCCCCGACGGGCCGGCCCGCGTGCGACCGGCCTTCGGCCCGGGCCGGGTATCAGTGTCGGGGACGGGTCTCCTGATCGAGGTCTCTAGTACCCCCATCATAGAAGGGTGGTACTAGACGGCGATCCGGAAGACCGTGGCCTGGTCCGTATAGAGCGCCGGTTCGCCGCCGGCGCGCCGGTAGGCGTCGCTGCCCAGGACCGGACCGTCGCGGTGCTGCGTCAACAGGCGGGCCGACGGTCCCAATTTTTGCCCGAGCATCTGGACCAGGAAATGGCTGGACGGAGAATTCGAAGGGTCGCGCGGCGGGCCGGCGCCGGGCACGGCGACGACGACGGGCAGGCCGTGGGTCCCCTTTGGCTCCTGGCTTCGCTGGCTGCCCCCCGGACCCTGGCGGGAATGGCCGGCGCGGGCCTCGTCCTGCAGATGGCTGACCCGCCCGATCGCCGCGATCGGGCGCCCGCGCCGTTCCGCGCCCGCAGGCGAGGGCACCGGCCCGGCTGGCGGCGGTGCCGGGGCGAAGGGAAGGATTGCCGGAACGTTACTCATCGCGCCGTAACGACTATGACCATGAAATATGTTGAACGTTAGGTTAAACTTCACCAAATGTCAAGCCGCTTATAGTATTACGTAAATAACAATTCTCATCGGCCAAATTAACCATGAGATTTAACCATGTGGTTCCGGGGTGGTATCAAGGGTATGCTTGCATAAGACAATATGTTGTGATTTGTAATTAACCAACACTTTGAAAGCATTTGTGTCTTTTCATGTTTTCTTAAAAGGTCTCGACCTATCCTCGTGGGCTGGAGGTCTCGAAAGCGGCGCCGGCGGCACCGGTTCTTCCGGGCAAGGCACCGGAACTGGGCCTGCCCAGCAGGCCCAGATCGAAGTTGGATGCTTCAGGTAGGAGTGATCGCCCGTGCTTCGATCCAAAGGCAAAGATGAGGATTCGGCGGAACTGGCGCGCCTGCGAGCCGCGATTGAGGCCTCCGGAGACGTCGTTTACGACTGGGACCTCGCCACCGACAGGATTCAGTGGACCGGGCGGAGCGCGGCGATCTTCGGCCTGAGCGATTCCGCGCTGCCGCAAAGCGGCGACCGCTATAACGGGCGCATCAATCCCGAGGATCTGCCGGCGCGTATGCACGCCCTCTCGGAGCACTTCGCCGGCTGCGGATCGTACGACTGCGAATACCGGCTGCGGGCGGATAACGGCGAGTTCCATTGGGTGCACGACCGCGGCGCGGTAGAGGTTGCCGCCAACGGCACGCCGGTGCGCCTGTCCGGCGCATTGCGTCTGATCACGCAGCGCAAGCAACTCGAGGCCCGGCTCGAGTACCTGGCCAACTACGACGAGCTCACCGGGCATTTCAACAAGCTGCGGCTGCGCGAAGCACTCGATCACGCTTTGGCGCTAAGCCAGCGCTACGATCAGCCCGGCGCTTTCCTGGCCGTCGGCATCGACCAGCTGGACCGGATCAACACCGCCTACGGCTGCGAGATCGGTGACGCGGTGCTGGTCGAGGCCGCCCAGCGTCTCGACAACTGCCTACGCGCGGTCGATGTGATCGGCCGCCTGGGCAGCGATCGTTTCGGCGTGCTGCTCGGCCCCTGCTCGGAGCCCGAGGCGGTGCGGACCGCCGAACGAATCGTTCAGAGGATCCACCAAAATCCGGTCGAAACGCGCGGTGGCCGGGTCCGCGCCACCGCTTCGATCGGAATCGTCCTGTTTCCCGAGCAGTCGAAGACCAGCTTCGATGTCATCGCCAAGGCGGAAGGCGCATTGTTGAAGGCCAAGTCGGCCGGGCGCGACTGCGTCGAGACCTATCGGATGTCCGAGGCGCAGCGGCAAGGCTATCGGGCCAGCATGGAGATCGGCGAGCGGGTCACCCAGGCCCTGAAGGACGACCGCTTGGCCTTCGCTTACCAACCCATCGTGGACGCCGTCGACCACAAGGTGTGTTACTACGAGTGCCTGCTGCGCATGTTCACACCGGACGGCGGCGTGGTCCCGGCGGGCCAATTCGTCCCCGTGGTCGAGCGCCTGGGTCTGATGCGCGCCATCGACCGGCGCGTTCTCGATATGACGCTGCGCGACCTGGAGCGCTATCCGGATCTCGTCCTGGCCTTCAACATCTCCGGCATCACCGCGGCCGACCGTGCGTGGCTCCGCGCGCTGATCACCTGCCTGAAGGACAGGTCCGACCTGGCACGCCGGATGATCGTCGAGATCACCGAGACCACGGCGCTCCACGATCTCGACGAGTCGGCGCGCTTCGTCTCGACCGTGCGGGACCTCGGCTGCCAAGTGGCGGTCGACGACTTCGGCGCCGGCTACACCACCTTCCGGCACCTGAAAGCGTTGACCGTGGACGTGGTGAAAATCGACGGGTCCTTCGTGCGCGACTTGGCGCGGAGCAGCGAAAACCAACTCTTCATCCGGAACCTGCTTGGCCTGGCCCGCGCCTTCAACCTGGTCACCGTCGCCGAATGCGTCGAAACCGCCGAGGATGCGGCGATTCTCACCAGGGAAGGGGTCAATCTCCTGCAGGGCTACTATTTTGGCATGCCGGATCTGACGCCGTCCTGGCGCATCGGCGATGGGGTCGAGCCGTCCCGGGCGGCCGACGGGCCAGGGCCTGCGTCCGGCCGAAGGGCGGCGCGCTAAAACGACAAACCCGCGCGCCGCGGCCGCCCCGAGTCCTTTGTGACGGAAGTGTTTTGTGACGGAAGTGTAACGAACGGAGCTAAGCTCCCGGATCGGACTCTGCGCTCAATACTTCCGCTTTTCCCTGGTGATCGCATCGAGTTGCTTTTGCAGCAGGTCGACCTGCGCCTTGAGCTTTTCCAGCGTATCGGGATCGCTGGAGTCCTTGGGATTGTTGCTCGCCTGGGCGGCGGGGCCGTCTTCCCGGCCGGCTTTCAGGGGCGAGAACATCTTGATGGCGTCTTCGAACAGCGCCATGTTCTGCCGGCCCATCTCCTCGAGACTGGCGAACGGGAACATGCCGCCGAAGGTCTCCTGCATCGACTGGCGCATGCGGTCCTGGTTCATGGCGAAGGCTTCCATCATGCGGTCCAGGTACCGCGGCACCATCCACTGCATGGTGTCGCCGTAAAAACCGATGAGCTGGCGGAGGAATTTAATCGGCAGCAGGTTCTGGCCCTTGGCCTCTTCCTCGACGATGATTTGGGTGAGCACCGAGCGGGTAATATCCTCCCCCGTCTTGGCGTCGTAGACCACGAAGTCGACCCCTTCCTGAACCATCTGGCAGAGGTGGTCGAGGGTCACGTAGCTGCTCGTCGCCGTGTTGTAAAGCCGACGATTGGCGTATTTCTTGATGGTGATCGGCCCGTCTTTACCGCTGGTTTGTCTGGCCGCCACGTTCCGCGCCTTTCGGTGGTCGCCGGAGCGCCCGCTCGAGCCCGTGTTGGGTTTGTTCAAATTTGTGCACTGCGCAGGACAATATTGCTGCGTTGCGGCAAGCCCTGTCAATGCATAGTCGCGATACCCGCGGGATGGCGTGCCTCGACCGAACCGGCCCCGGAACCGGGCGCGCTGGCCTTCGACCGGGCGCGCCATTATAATCCGGGCGATGTCGGAGCAGGCGGACCTGGACGAGCTGGCGCGGCGCTACCTGGATCTGTGGCAGGACCAGATGTCGGCGCTGGCCGCCGACCGGGACTTCGCCGCCGCTTTGCAGCAACTCACGACGACCATGGGCCTGACCGCCGCCGGGGCCTGGGCCGCTTGGCCGGCGATGACGGCCGGCCTGACGCCGGGCCCGCGAGGGGGACCATCCGCCGATGGCCGGAGCCGAGACCTTGCCCGGGGCGCAGAGGCCGCCACCGGGACCACGACTGGGGCCGCGTCCGCTGCCGCTTCACCTGATGGCGGCCTCGCTCGTCTGGACGAGCTCGCGCGCCGCCTGGCCGCTCTTGAAGAGCGGATCGCTGCCCTGGAGGCCCGAACTGCGGGCGGCGGCGGCCGCGCTTCGAGCGGATCTCGCAAGCATCGATCCTGACGCCTTCGACCGGGCGGTCGAGCGGCAGACCCGCCTGCGCCTGGGCGCGCTACTCGAGGGCATCCTCGCCTACCGCCGGCATCCATACCGCCGCGCGGTGCCGGAGGTGCCGGTCCTCTGGCGGCAGGGCACGACCCGGCTGCTCGACTACGGCGTTTCGGGCCGGGCCGGCCGGGATGGCCACGGGCAAGCGGCGGCGCCGGTTCTTGTGGTCCCCTCGCTGATCAACCGCGCCTATGTTCTCGACCTGGACCGGCGGACCAGCCTGCTGCGCTGGCTGGCGGGTAAAGGGATGCGCCCGTTCCTGGTCGACTGGGACCGCCCGGGGCCGGCGGAGCGCCGCTTCACCCTCACCGACTACATCGCCGGACGGCTGGAGGCTGCGCTCGACGCGGTCATCGAGGCGACGGACAAGCGCCCGCTGGTTCTGGGTTATTGCATGGGCGGGCTGCTCGCGCTCGCCCTTTCGCTCAGGCGCCGGGACGATCTTTCGGGCCTGGCGCTGCTCGCCACGCCCTGGGATTTCCATGCCGAGCAGGGTGCGCTCGGCGCCGCGGCCGTGGCGCCGGTTTGGCCGCTGCTGGAGTCCCTCGGCGAGCTGCCGGTCGATGTGATCCAGGCGCTCTTCGCCAGCCTCGACCCGCAGCTCGCGTTGCGCAAGTTTGTGGCCTTTGCCCGCCTCGATCCGGCCAGCGAAAAGGCCGCCGCCTTCGTCGCACTCGAGGATTGGGTCAACGACGGCGTGCCGCTCGCCGCCCCGGTGGCGCGCGAATGCCTGTCCGGATGGTACGGGGCGAATACCCCCGCCACCGGCCGCTGGCGGATCGCCGGCCGGCCGGTCGAGCCAAGCCGGCTCGATCTGCCCTGCCTTTGCCTGATTCCTTCGCAGGACCGCATCGTGCCGCCGGCATCGGCCAGGGCGCTCGCCGCGGCGATCCCGGGCGCCGAGAGCATGGCGCCCGCGGCCGGCCACATCGGCATGGTGGCCGGCAGCCAAGCCCGAAAAAGGGTCTGGGAGCCGCTGGTGATCTGGCTCAAGGCGCAAGCGCCCGATGCCGGGTAAATGATTTTTCATGACTTCTCCCCTTGCGCCGCGGGAGGCCGGAGGCTTATATGATAGGCTGTTTTTGCAGTGCAGCATGATCGGCCCGTGCGGCTTGGCCCGGGTCGTGTTTGTTATCCGCCCCCCGCGAACCGGTTGCGGAACGGCCCTTCGGGGGAATGCAGAGTAAGGAGGGCGCCACAGTATGACGGATGTCGTTATTGCGGGTGCGGCGCGTACGCCAGTCGGCGCGTTCAATGGCGGATTGGCGAGCGTTCCCGCCTCGGACCTCGGCACTGTCGCCATCAAGGAGGCGATGACGCGGGCGCACGTCGAAGCCGGGGACGTCGACGAAGCCATCATGGGCCAGATCCTCATCGCCGGCGCCGGCCAGAACCCGGCCCGCCAGGCCGCCGTGGGCGCCGGCATCCCGGTCGAGAAGACCGCCTATCAGGTCAACCAGCTCTGCGGCTCGGGTCTGCGCACGGTTGCCCTCGGCTGCCAGGCGATTCGGCTCGGCGACTCCACCGTCGTGGTCGCCGGGGGCCAGGAGAGCATGAGCCAGGCGCCGCACGTCGCCCACCTGCGCGGCGGCACCAAGATGGGTGATGTCAAGTTCATCGATTCCATGATCAAGGACGGCCTGTGGGATGCCTTCAACGGCTATCACATGGGCCGTACCGCCGAGAACGTCGCCAAGCAGTGGCAGATCACCCGCGCCCCGCAGGACGCCTTCGCCGCCGCCTCGCAGCAGAAGGCGGAGGCCGCCCAGAAGGCCGGCCGTTTCAGGGACGTG